>NZ_CAXAPA010000010.1:0-244698 GCF_963970835.1 Pseudomonas sp. EA_15y_Pfl1_P101
AGATGCGCGCCTTGGAACGCAAGGCACGCAAACTTGGATTGCAGCTGGTTAAAGCGGCTTAAATTTTAAGAGCAAAAACAATGAGTTATTTTTTGTTTGATAAGAGCTGGCTTGCCTGCGATGGCGGTGTAACAGTCAATATTTTCAGTAACTGACACACCGCCATCGCAGGCAAGCCAGCTCCCACATTTATTTTCAGCGGTCTCAGGACCGAGTCCGACACATAAACACAACTCGTCCTCCCTCCCGTCCTACAGTTGAAATCCCCCTCGCCACCCCCATATCAGTTTCCATCAGGGCATTTTCGCCCCGCTGCGTGGAGACTCTCCCCTTGACCACCATCGTTTCAGTACGTCGCCACGGCAAAGTCGTCATGGGCGGCGACGGCCAGGTTTCCCTTGGCAATACCGTGATGAAAGGTAACGCCAAGAAAGTGCGTCGCCTTTACCACGGCCAGGTTCTCGCGGGCTTTGCCGGCGCTACCGCCGACGCCTTCACCCTCTTCGAGCGCTTCGAAGGCCAGCTGGAAAAACACCAGGGCCACCTCGTGCGCGCCGCCGTCGAGCTCGCCAAAGAATGGCGCACCGACCGTACGCTCAGCCGCCTGGAAGCCATGTTGGCCGTCGCCAACAAAGATGCCTCCCTGATCATCACCGGTAACGGCGATGTGGTTGAGCCCGAACATGGCCTGATCGCTATGGGTTCCGGCGGTGGTTACGCCCAAGCGGCAGCCAGCGCACTGTTGAAAAAAACCGAACTGTCGGCCCGCGAAATCGTCGAGACGGCCTTGGGCATTGCCGGCGATATCTGCGTGTTCACCAACCACAATCAGACCATTGAGGAGCAGGACCTCGCCGAATAAGCCGTAGGCTTATTCTCGCTTGAGGCCGCCAAACACTATGTCCATGACTCCCCGCGAAATCGTCCATGAACTCAACCGCCATATCATCGGCCAGGACGATGCCAAGCGCGCCGTTGCCATCGCGCTGCGTAACCGCTGGCGCCGCATGCAACTGCCCGAAGAGCTGCGTGTTGAAGTAACGCCGAAAAACATCCTGATGATCGGCCCTACCGGCGTCGGTAAAACCGAAATCGCCCGTCGCTTGGCCAAACTGGCCAATGCACCGTTCATCAAGGTCGAAGCCACCAAGTTCACCGAAGTGGGCTACGTGGGCCGCGACGTCGAGTCGATCATTCGTGACTTGGCCGATGCAGCGCTGAAGCTGCTGCGCGAGCAGGAAATGACCAAGGTCAGCCATCGCGCCGAAGACGCCGCGGAAGAACGCATCCTTGATGCCCTGCTGCCACCGGCACGCGCGGGTTTCAACGAAGACGCCGCAACGGCCTCGGATTCCAACACCCGCCAGCTGTTCCGCAAGCGCCTGCGTGAAGGCCAGTTGGACGACAAGGAAATCGAGATCGAAGTCGCCGAAGTCTCCGGTGTCGACATCTCCGCCCCGCCAGGCATGGAAGAAATGACCAGCCAGTTGCAGAACCTGTTCGCCAACATGGGCAAGGGCAAAAAGAAAAGCCGCAAGCTCAAGGTGAAGGAAGCGCTGAAACTGGTGCGCGACGAAGAAGCCGGGCGCCTGGTGAATGAGGAAGAGCTCAAGGCCAAGGCCCTGGAAGCGGTCGAGCAACACGGCATTGTGTTTATCGATGAGATCGACAAAGTCGCCAAGCGCGGTAACTCCGGTGGCGTCGACGTGTCCCGCGAAGGCGTGCAGCGCGACCTGCTGCCGCTGATCGAAGGCTGCACCGTGAACACCAAGCTGGGCATGGTCAAGACCGACCACATCCTGTTTATCGCCTCCGGTGCCTTCCACCTGAGCAAGCCAAGCGACCTGGTGCCGGAGCTGCAAGGCCGCCTGCCGATTCGCGTCGAGCTCAAGGCACTGACCCCGGGCGACTTCGAGCGCATCCTCAGCGAGCCGCATGCTTCGCTGACCGAGCAATACCGTGAGTTGCTGAAAACCGAAGGCTTGGGTATCGAGTTCCAAGCGGACGGCATCAAGCGTCTGGCGGAGATCGCCTGGCAGGTCAACGAGAAGACCGAGAACATTGGTGCGCGTCGACTGCATACCCTGCTTGAGCGTTTGCTGGAGGAAGTGTCCTTCAGCGCCGGCGACCTGGCCGGTGCGCAGAATGGCGAAGTGATCAAAATTGATGCGGATTACGTCAATAGCCACTTGGGCGAATTGGCGCAGAACGAAGATCTGTCGCGCTACATTCTGTGAGCTCAAGCTGTAAGCTACAAGCTTCAAGTTGAGCCCATTCAACTTGCCGCTTGTAGCTTAAGGCTGGCCGCTGGAGGCTCCCATGTCCAAATTCCCTACAGCTGTAAACCTGCACAAAACCTCCAACACCCTCGGCCTTACCTACGGGCCCGACGAGGTGTACCAACTCCCCGCCGAACTGCTGCGCACCCACTCGCCTTCCGCAGAAGTCCAGGGTCACGGCAAACCCATCCTGCAATTCGGCAAACTCAACGTGCGTTTGGTCAAAATAGAACCGGCCGGTCAGTACGCACTGAAATTGACCTTCGACGACGGTCATGACAGCGGACTGTTCACCTGGGACTACCTCTACCAATTGGCCGTGCGCCAGGACGCGCTGTGGGCCGACTACCTTGCCGAACTCAAAGCGGCCGGCAAAACCCGCGATCCAAGTCAGTCGGTCGTGCGGCTGATGCTCTAGCCCAGGCGTCTTGCTCTTTAGAGGGCATTTTCTAATTTCATCTGCTTGAATGCCCTGTCGCGTGACCAACGATTGGTCCGCTTGCGAAAAAAATTAAACTCGGGTAACCAATGGAGCTGGCAAGTTCCCTGCATTTGACGATGCGGTATCAACGGTCACCCGAGTCGCAGTACCTGGCTTGTGTTGTGTATCGAAACTGGGTGCACAGCGGCAGTAACGGGTACTCGTCTTTCGGACAATGGAGCGTCGTAGATGAGTAACAAGAATAACGATGACTTGAAACGCCAGGCCTCGGAAAACACCCTGGGGCTGAACCCGATCATCGCGTTACGTAAAAAGGATTTACTCGCCTCGGCGAAGATGGTGCTGACCCAAGCCATCAAGCAACCGTTGCACAGCGTCAAACACGTCGCGCATTTTGGCGTGGAATTGAAGAATGTGATGTTCGGCAAATCGCAGCTGGTACCCGAAAGCGACGACCGTCGTTTCCATGACCCTGCCTGGAGCCAGAACCCGCTCTACAAACGTTATTTGCAGACCTACCTGGCGTGGCGCAAGGAACTGCACGACTGGATCGGCGACAGCAACCTGTCGGAACAGGACGTCAGCCGCGGCCACTTCGTGATCAACCTGATGACCGAAGCCATGGCCCCGACCAACAGCGCGGCCAACCCGGCGGCGGTCAAACGTTTTTTTGAAACCGGCGGCAAAAGCCTGCTTGATGGCCTTTCCCACCTGGCCAAGGACATGGTGCACAACGGCGGCATGCCGAGCCAGGTCAACATGGGCGCCTTTGAAGTGGGCAAGAGCCTGGGCACCACCGAAGGTGCCGTAGTGTTTCGCAACGACGTGCTGGAGTTGATCCAGTACAAGCCGATCACCGAACAGGTGCACGAGCGCCCGCTGTTGGTGGTGCCGCCGCAGATCAACAAATTCTATGTGTTCGACTTGAGCCCGGATAAGAGCTTGGCGCGTTTTTGCCTGCGCAATGGCCAGCAGACGTTTATCGTCAGCTGGCGCAACCCGACCAAGGCCCAGCGTGAATGGGGCCTGTCGACCTATATCGAAGCGCTCAAGGAAGCGGTCGACGTGGTCACCGCGATCACGGGCAGCAAAGACATCAACATGCTCGGCGCCTGCTCCGGTGGCATTACCTGCACCGCGCTGCTGGGCCACTACGCGGCGCTGGGCGAGAAGAAAGTCAACGCACTGACCCTGCTGGTGAGCGTGCTGGACACCACGTTGGACACCCAGGTGGCGCTGTTTGTCGACGAACAGACCCTGGAAGCGGCCAAGCGCCATTCCTATCAAGCCGGCGTGCTGGAAGGCCGCGACATGGCCAAAGTGTTCGCCTGGATGCGCCCCAACGACCTGATCTGGAACTACTGGGTCAACAACTACCTGCTCGGCAACGAGCCGCCGGTGTTCGACATCCTGTTCTGGAACAACGACACCACGCGCTTGCCGGCCGCCTTCCACGGCGACCTCATCGAACTGTTCAAAAATAATCCACTGGTCCGCGCCAACGCCCTGGAAGTGTGCGGTACGCCGATTGACCTCAAGCAGGTCACCGCCGATATCTATTCACTGGCCGGCACCAACGACCACATCACGCCGTGGCAGTCTTGCTACAAGTCGGCGCAGCTGTTTGGTGGGAAGGTTGAATTCGTGTTGTCCAGCAGCGGTCACATCCAGAGCATTCTTAATCCACCGGGCAATCCCAAGGCGCGTTACCAGACCAGTGACAGCCTCACGGCGAAACCGCTGGAATGGCAGGAGAATGCAACCAAGCACACCGATTCCTGGTGGCTGCATTGGCAGGTATGGCAGGCGGAGCGGGCGGGGAAGTTGAAGAAAGCACCGACGGCATTAGGTAATAAAAAGTACGCCGCAGCCGAAGCGGCGCCGGGAACATATGTGCATGAACGATAGCTGCAAGCTACAAGCCTCAAGCTGATTGAGTTCAGCTTGTAGCTTGAAGCTCGCAACTGCCCCCCCTAACCCGAAGGGTTCCCCCATGCCTCAACCGTTCATCTTCCGTACCATCGACCTGGATGGCCAGACCATCCGCACGGCGGTGCGCCCGGGCAAGCCTCACTTGACGCCTTTGCTGATCTTCAATGGCATCGGCGCCAACCTTGAGCTGGTGTTTCCGTTCGTCCAGGCGTTGGACCCGGACCTGGAAGTGATCGCCTTCGATGTGCCCGGCGTGGGCGGTTCGTCGACGCCCAACCGGCCCTACCGTTTTCCCGGCCTGGCCAAACTTACCGCGCGCATGCTCGATTACCTGGACTACGGCCAGGTCAACGCAGTGGGTGTGTCGTGGGGTGGCGCGCTAGCGCAGCAATTCGCCTACGACTACCCGGAGCGTTGTAAAAAGCTGATCCTCGCGGCCACGGCAGCGGGTGCGGTGATGGTGCCGGGCAAGCCCAAAGTGCTGTGGCTGATGGCCAGCCCACGCCGTTACATCCAACCGTCCCACGTGGTGCGCATTGCGCCGATGATTTACGGCGGCTCGTTCCGCCGCGATTCGAAACTGGCCGCCGAACACGCGAGCAAAGTGCGCTCGGCCGGCAAGCTGGGTTACTACTGGCAGCTGTTTGCCGGGCTGGGTTGGACCAGCATCCATTGGCTGCACAAAATCCGCCAACCCACCCTGGTGCTGGCCGGGGACGACGACCCGCTGATCCCGCTGATCAACATGCGCATGCTCGCCTGGCGCATTCCCAATGCGCAGTTGCACATCATTGATGATGGCCACCTATTCCTGATCACCCGGGCCGAAGCCGTGGCGCCGATCATCATGAAATTTCTCGAAGAGGAGCGCATGCGCGCGGTGATTCATCCGCGACCGGCGGTGTAAGGACCACACCGCCGCGCAACTTGCCAGGAACCGACTATGGTTCTGAATTGGCGTGCCTGTTGATGGCTTGACGAAGGAGTGTTGGCTCATGCGAGAAAGACCCGTGACGAACCCGGCGCCCACCCCTGCCGCGTTCATCAATGCGCAAAATGCGATCACCGGCCTGCGTGGCCGGGATTTACTGTCAACCCTGCGCAGCGTCGCCGCCCACGGCTTGCGCAACCCGGTGCATACCGCGCGCCACGCCGTGGCGCTGGGCGGGCAATTGGGCCGTGTATTGCTGGGCGAAACCGTGCATGCGCCCAACCCCAATGACAGCCGCTTCACCGACCCCACCTGGAAACTCAACCCCCTGTACCGGCGCAGCCTGCAAGCCTATTTGAGCTGGCAGAAGCAATCACGCCAGTGGATTGACGACAGCACCCTGAGCGACGATGATCGGGCACGGGCGCATTTTGCGTTCTCCCTGTTCAACGATGCCGTCTCGCCCTCCAACAGCCTGCTCAACCCGCTGGCCATCAAGGAACTGCTCAACTCCGGTGGCAACAGTGTGGTGCGCGGCGTGAGTAACCTGCTCGAGGACCTGCTGCACAACAATGGCCTGCCACGCCAGGTGAGCAAGCACGCGTTCGAAGTGGGTAAGACGGTCGCCACTACACCCGGCTCAGTGGTGTTTCGCAATGAGCTGCTGGAGCTGATCCAGTACAAGCCCATGAGCGAAAAACAATATGCCAAGCCCCTGCTGGTGGTGCCGCCGCAAATCAACAAGTACTACATTTTCGACCTGAGCCCGGCCAACAGCTTTGTGCAATACGCCCTGAAAAACGGCCTGCAGACCTTCATGATCAGTTGGCGAAACCCGGACGTGCGGCACCGCGAATGGGGCCTTTCGACCTACGTCGCCGCCGCAGAAGAAGCGCTCAACGTGTGCCGGGCGATCACCGGCGCCCGCGAGGTCAACCTGATGGGCGCCTGCGCCGGCGGCCTGACCATCGCCGCACTGCAAGGCCACCTGCAAGCCAAGCGTCAGTTGCGGCGCGTCTCCAGCGCCAGCTACCTGGTCAGCCTGCTGGACAGCCAGATCGACAGCCCCGCCACACTGTTCGCCGACGAGCAAACCCTGGAAGCCGCCAAGCGCCGCTCTTACCAGCAAGGCGTGCTGGATGGCCGCGACATGGCCAAAGTCTTTGCCTGGATGCGCCCCAATGACCTGATCTGGAACTATTGGATCAACAACTACCTGCTGGGCAAGGAACCGCCGGCCTTCGACATCCTGTACTGGAACAACGACAACACGCGCCTGCCCGCCGCGCTGCACGGCGACCTGCTGGACTTCTTCAAGCACAACCCACTCAGCCATTCCGGCGGCCTGGAGGTGTGCGGCACGCCTATCGATCTGCAAAAGGTCACGGTGGACAGTTTCAGTGTGGCCGGGATCAACGACCACATCACGCCGTGGGACGCGGTGTACCGTTCGACCCAACTGCTGGGCGGTGAGCGACGCTTCGTGCTCTCCAACAGCGGGCATATCCAGAGCATCCTCAACCCGCCCGGCAACCCAAAGGCCAATTACGTCGAAAACCCTAAGATGAGCAGCGACCCGCGCGCCTGGTACTACGACGCCCACCACGTCGAGGGTAGCTGGTGGCCGCAATGGCTGGAGTGGATCCAGCAACGCTCAGGCGTGCAACGCGAAACCCTCACCGCCCTGGGCAACCAGAATTACCCACCGATGGAAGCAGCGCCTGGCACCTATGTTCGGGTGCGTTGAGCTCAACGATCACATTAAGAAGACTGGATGAAGACGCGCGACCGTATCCTTGAATGTGCCCTGCAGTTGTTCAACCAGAAGGGCGAGCCAAACGTGTCGACCATGGAGGTGGCCAATGAAATGGGGATCAGCCCCGGCAACCTTTACTACCACTTCCATGGCAAGGAGCCGCTGGTCCTCGGCCTGTTCGAGCGCTTTCAGAATGAGCTGGCGCCGCTGCTCAACCCACCCGCCGACGCACAGCTGGAAGCCGAGGATTACTGGCTGTTCCTGCACCTGATCGTCGAGCGTATGGCCCATTACCGGTTCCTGTTCCAGGACCTGTCGAACCTGGCCGGGCGCCTGCCGAAGCTGGCCAAAGGTATTCGCAACCTGCTCACGGCGCTCAAGCGCACCCTGGCTTCGTTGCTGGCGAGGCTGAAGGCGGCGGGGCAGTTGGTGAGTGGCACTCAAGCCTTGGGGCAACTGGTGGAGCAGATCACCATGACCTTGTTGTTTTCCCTGGATTACCAGCGGATTCTCGACCGTGAAGGCGAGGTGCGGGTGGTGGTGTACCAAATCATGATGTTGGTGGCGCCGCATCTGTTATTGCCGGCGCGACTCGCAACCGAGACGTTCGCGCTGAAATACCTGGATGACCCCATCTGAAAATGTGAGAGCTGGCTTGCCTGCGAGAGCACTTGACCCGTCAGCTCACGTGGGGCCTGACACCCCGCAATCGCAGGCAAGCCAGCTCCCACCCATAAAAATGCCCGACCTTTGCAGGCCGGGCATTTTTTGTGTCCTGGGGAAAATCAGGACTGACTGGATGGCGTCGGGGTTGCCGGCGTTGCAGTCGGGGTCACAGCAGCAGGCGTCGGTGCGGACACCGGGTTGGCTGTGGAAGCGGTTGGTGCCGGAGTAGCAGGCTTGGGTGCGGCTGGTTTTTTCGCTACTGCTGGCTTCTTCGCGGCAGCAGGTTTCGCGACCGGCTTCGCGGCGGCGGGCTTGGATGCTGGTTTGGCAGCAGGCTTTGCAGCTGCGGTTTTAGCCGCAGGCTTGGCGGCTGGTTTTGCTGCTGCCTTGGCGGCGGGCTTGGCAGCTGCCGTTTTTGCCGCAGGCTTGGCGGCTGGTTTAGCAACAGCTTTGGCTGGTGCCTTGGTCGCAGCTTTGGCAGCCGGTTTGGCGGCAGCTTTCACGGCAGGTTTGGCAGCAGCGGTTTTAGCAGCCGGCTTGGCAGCGGGTTTAGCGGCGGCAGTTTTCGCCGGAGCTACTTTGGCACCCGTCAGCTTTTCAATTTGCTTGGTCAGGGTATCGACCTTACTGTGCAGCGTCTTCAGTTCTGCTTTGCTAGGCACGCCCAGTCGCGAAATGGCACTGTTAAGGCGCTTGTCGAAAGTTTCTTCCAACTTGCCCCAAGTGTCAGAAATGCTCGATTTGGCGGAACCGGCAGTTGCCTTGGCCGCATCAACTTTTTTACCAACCGTGGTTTTGGTCAACTTCTCGGCCTTCTCGCCGTCCTTGACCAAAGTCTCGAAGTACTTGCCACCGTCACTGCTAACCTTCGAGTACACGCCTAAACCAGCAAGCCAGATCTTACGGGAATATTTTTCAACTTCCCCGACCCACGAGCTGCCTTCTTTCTGAGTAGTCTTTTTAACAGCCATCCCGATGTCTCCTTAGTGTTTACGCGCGACACGTTCTAGCAATGTCGTCAGCTCTTCGAGCTTAGCAGAGAGTGTCTCAACGTCATGTTTAGATGCAATGCCGATTCGATTCAAGGCACTTGCAACACGAGTATCAAAAGCTTTTTCAACTTTATCCAGCTGAACTTCTACCAGGCCTTTGACGGAGGAGACATTACTCTTGACTTGATCAATCTGACTGTTGGCGGCCTCAAGTTGTTCAACTGCAACTTTTTTGCCTTTACTTTCAACATGTTGACCAGTTTTAACCAGCTCTTTGAAATACTCGCCGCCCTCACTTCCAACCTTGGCATAGGCACCAAGTCCTGCCAGCCAGATCTTGCGGGCGTAGGATTTAACGTCGCTCAGCGTAGTGGTCTCGACGTCGATTTTTTTCTTCAGGATAACTTTGGCCATGGTGCACCTCACGCAGAATAGGGTGGAGGAACGGCCCGCAGGAGTTGAGGGCTTGGGCACAAAGTAGGGTGAAAAATTAGAATCGGCACCCTAAGAACGAGCGGATCACGCCAGCGCCTTATCCAGCGCCTTTTCAATTTCAGACTTGATGGAGCCGCTCATGGCCGACATCAACAGGCCCAGCTCCACATCAATGCGTAAAGAATCGTCGGCCACTACTACCGTGCCTTTCACCCCTGAACGCTTGAGGTTCAAGGTGTCCCCGGACCACGACGGCTCGAGGCCGTATTGCTCCTTGAGTTTTTGCGCCAACTTGTCGGCCTTTGCCCGTGCGCCTTCTTTACCCAGGGAATGTGCACGCTCAACGGTTATACGGGCCATTGCAATGACTCCTCTTTATAGCGACGTTGTAAACCTTCCATGCGGCAAAAGGTCTCTGTGATGACCTATCTTACCTGCAGCCTTGCCAAGACAAAGCAGGCCTTGGGGATTATCATGTGCCGCATTCTCTTTTGGTGACAGCGATATGACTGATCAGCGCAAAGGCAGCGATGCCGAACCCACCACTCACTTCGGCTTCAAGAACGTCCCGGAAAGCCAAAAAGCGGAAAAAGTCGCTGAGGTGTTCCACTCTGTAGCCGCCAAGTACGACCTGATGAACGACGTGCTGTCGGGCGGTATGCACCGCCTGTGGAAGCGCTTCACCATCGAGCTGTCGGGTGTACGCACCGGCAACCGTGTGTTGGATATCGCCGGCGGCACGGGCGACCTGGCAGCGAAGTTCTCCAAGCTCGTTGGCCCGACCGGCCAGGTGGTGTTGGCGGACATCAACGGTTCGATGCTCAAGGTCGGTCGCGACCGCCTGCTCGACAAAGGCGTGGCCGGCAATATCGAATTCGTCCAGGCCGACGCTGAAAAGCTGCCGTTCCCCGACAACCATTTCGACTGCGTGACCA
Organism: Pseudomonas sp. EA_15y_Pfl1_P101; assembly: GCF_963970835.1. NCBI lineage: Bacteria > Pseudomonadati > Pseudomonadota > Gammaproteobacteria > Pseudomonadales > Pseudomonadaceae > Pseudomonas > Pseudomonas sp. EA_15y_Pfl1_P101. The sequence goes on from NZ_CAXAPA010000010.1 coordinate 10,369, forward strand.
TCGCTTTCGGCCTGCGCAACGTGACCCACAAGGAAGACGCGATCCGCTCGATGCTGCGCGTGCTCAAGCCGGGCGGCCGCCTGTTGGTGCTGGAATTCTCCAAGCCGACCAACGCGCTGATGTCCAAGGTCTACGACACCTACTCGTTCGCCTTCATGCCGTTGATGGGCAAGCTGATCACCAATGACGCCGAGAGCTACCGCTACCTGGCCGAATCGATCCGCATGCACCCTGACCAGGAAACCCTCAAGTCGATGATGGTAGAGGCCGGTTTCGACCGCGTGACTTACCACAACATGACCTCGGGCGTCGTCGCGCTGCACCGCGGCATCAAGCCCTGATGGTGTTCGCCGGACTTCTCGCCAGCGTCGAACACGGCCTCAATCGTGTACTGCGCCTGGACAGCACCGCCCTGGCGCGGCTTGCGCACCTCAACGGCAAAGTCATTGCCGTCGATTGCCGCAGCCCCGCCTTGCAGCTGTTTATCCTGCCCAGCGATGAAGGCCTGATGCTTGCGAGCCAATGGGCCGCCGAGGCCGATTGCACCTTGCGTGCGCCGGCATCGAGCCTGTTGCACCTGGCCCTGAGTCGCAACAAGACCGCCATCCTGCACAGTGCCGAAGTGGAGCTGGAAGGCGACAGCGCGGCGCTGATGGACCTGGCCGCCGTGTTGCAAGACCTGGAACTGGACTGGGAATACGAGCTGTCCCGCTGGATCGGCCCCGTGGCTACCCAGTTGATCAGCGGACACCTGCGCAGCAGGTCGCGTTGGTACCAGCAAGGGTTCGCCAGCCTCAACCAGAACCTTGCCGAATACCTGAGCGAAGAATCGCGCACCCTGGTCGGAGAACGGGAAGCGCAAGCGCGCTTTCGTGAACTCGACAAGGCCAAAATCGACCTGGAACGCCTTGAGGCACGCTTCGAGCGCCTGAGCCGTTCCCTTGATCCAAGCGATAACGCATGAAGCTGCTTGCCGTCCGCCGTTTGTTTCGTATCCAGCGCGTCGTAATCCGCTACCGCCTTGATGACCTGCTGTTCGCCCTGCCCCTGCCGTGGTTCCTGCTTGCCGTGCGCTATGTGCTGCCATGGCGTTGGTTCCCGCGTAAACAGCTGGAGCTGAGCAGGGGCGCACGCCTGCGCCTGGCCTTGCAGGACCTGGGGCCGATCTTTATCAAGTTCGGGCAGATCCTCTCGACCCGTCGCGATTTGTTACCGGAAGACATCGCCGACGAGCTGATGCTGCTGCAGGACCGCGTGCCACCCTTCGATTCCCAGCAATCGATGAAGCTGATCGAAGAGCAGCTTGGCAAGAAGATCAGCGAAGTCTTCAGCCGCTTCGACGTCGAGCCACTGGCCTCGGCCTCGGTCGCGCAAGTGCACGCAGCGCGGCTCAAGACCGGCGAAGAAGTGGTGGTGAAGGTGATCCGTCCAGGCCTCAAGCCAATCATCGGACAGGACCTGGCGTGGTTGTTCATCCTCGCCCGCGCCGCCGAGCGCTTCAGCGCCGATGCGCGCCTGTTGCACCCAGTGGACGTGGTCGCCGACTACGAAAAAACCATCTACGACGAACTCGACCTGCTGCGCGAAGCGGCCAACGCCAGCCAGCTCAAGCGCAACTTCGAAGGCTCGCCGTTGCTGTACGTGCCGCAAGTGTATTGGGACTGGTGCCGACCCAAAGTGCTGGTGATGGAGCGCATCTACGGCGTGCAGGTCACCGACCTTGCGACCCTGGCCGACCAGCGTACCGACATGAAGATGCTCGCCGAGCGTGGTGTGGAGATTTTCTTCACCCAGGTGTTCCGTGACAGTTTCTTCCACGCCGACATGCACCCGGGCAACATCTTCGTCAGCACCGTCAACCCGTGGAGCCCGCAATACATTGCGATCGACTGCGGTATCGTCGGCAGCCTGACCCCCGAGGACCAGGACTACCTGGCGCGTAACCTGTTTGCCTTCTTCAAGCGCGACTATCGCCGCGTGGCGCAGTTGCACATCGACTCGGGCTGGGTACCGGCAGAAACCAAACTCAACGAATTCGAAGCGGCGATCCGCACCGTGTGCGAGCCGATCTTTGAAAAACCGTTAAAAGATATTTCATTCGGCCAGGTGCTGATGCGCCTGTTCCAGACCGCTCGGCGCTTCAATATGGAAGTGCAGCCGCAACTGGTGCTGTTGCAAAAGACCCTGCTGAACATCGAAGGCCTGGGCCGTCAGCTGTACCCGGACCTCGACCTGTGGAACACCGCCCAACCGTTCCTGGAGCGCTGGATGCGCGAGCGGATGAGCCCGAAGACCATGCTGGGCAACCTGCACAGCCAGATGGAACAACTGCCGCATCTGGCCAACATGACCCGCGACTTGTTGGAGCGCATGTCCCAGCCCCACGCCAAGGACCCGGCGCCGCCGTGGCAGAAACGCAAGGACGACTGGTTCCTGCGCCTGCTGGGTGCAGCCCATCTGGTCGGCGGCGTAATGCTGGCGATTGGGGCCCCGCTGAACCCACTGGGGCACTGGCCGGCTGGCATCATGGTCGCCGTGGGTGTTTATCTGATCGTGCGTCGATAGCCAATCCGGTTATACACTGTCGCAAATTGCCGGAGCCGAACATGAAAGACTGGCTGGACGAGATCAAGTGGGACAGTGACGGCCTGGTGCCGGCCATTGCCCAGGACTACAAGACCGGGCGCGTGCTGATGATGGCCTGGATGAACCGCGAGGCCCTGAGCCTCACTGCCGCTGAGCAGCGCGCCATCTACTGGTCACGCTCGCGTGGCAAACTGTGGCGCAAGGGCGAAGAGTCCGGGCATGTGCAAACCTTGCACGAGCTACGCCTGGACTGCGACGCCGACGTGGTGATCCTCAAGGTCGAGCAGATCGGCGGCATCGCTTGCCATACCGGCCGTCACAGCTGCTTCTATCGCGTGTTCGAGCATGGCGAATGGAAGATCGTCGAGCCGGTACTCAAAGACCCGCACGCCATCTACCCGGCAGGACACTAGACATGAGCGATACCCTGAACCGTGTGGCCCAGGTGCTGGAGGACCGCAAAGGTGCGGATGCCGACAGCTCCTATGTCGCCAGCCTGTATCACAAGGGCCTGAACAAGATTCTGGAAAAACTCGGCGAAGAATCCGTCGAGACCATCATCGCGGCCAAAGACGCGCAAATCAGCGGCGACTGCAGCGATGTGATCTACGAAACCGCCGACCTTTGGTTCCACAGCCTGGTCATGCTCGCCCAACTGGGGCAGCATCCGCAGGCTGTACTGGATGAACTGGACCGTCGCTTTGGCTTGTCCGGGCATGCCGAAAAGGCTTCGCGTCCGTCCACTTGAATAACGTTGACTGAGGATTTGCAGCATGGGCATTTTTGACTGGAAACACTGGATCGTCATTCTGGTGGTCGTGGTACTGGTGTTCGGCACCAAGAAACTCAAAAACCTCGGTACCGACGTGGGCGAGTCGATCAAGGGCTTTCGCAAAGCCATGAACGATGATGAAAAACCGGCCGACCCGGTCGCCAACCCGGTACCGCCGGCCCAGCCTGTGCACCCGCAGGCCGCCCAGCCGATCACCGAACGTCGTACCTTCGACGTGCAGGCTGAGAAAGTCGAAGAGCCGACCCGCAAAGACTCGTGAGCACTGACTAATGTTTGGTATCAGCTTCTCTGAACTGCTGCTCGTCGGCCTCGTGGCCTTGCTGGTATTGGGGCCGGAACGCCTGCCCGGTGCAGCGCGCACGGCCGGCCTGTGGATCGGGCGCCTGAAACGCAGTTTCAACGCCATCAAACAGGAAGTTGAACGGGAAATCGGCGCCGACGAGATTCGTCGGCAACTGCACAACGAGCACATTCTGTCGTTGGAACAGGAAACGCGAAAGATTCTGTCGCCCGTGCAGGAGCCCGCCAAACCGGCGCAGCCTGTGGCCGAACACAGCATCGCGCCCGTCGCTGAAACCGCCCCCGTGGCACCGACCGCGCCAACCGAGCCTGCGCCGACGCCCGTTGCGTCGCCCGCGCCCCATGACCCTACATTGCCGCCGCGAGCCCCATGAGCGCTGATAAACCGGAAAACGACCAGCATATGCCGCTGGTCTCGCACCTCACTGAGCTGCGTACCCGCCTGCTGCGTTGCGTAGCGGCCATCTTCATCATTTTTGCCGGGTTGTTCGCCTTTACCCAGCAGATCTACACCTTTGTTTCGACGCCACTGCGCCAGTACCTGCCGGCCGGCGCGACGATGATCGCCACCGATGTGTCCTCGCCGTTCCTCACGCCGTTGAAGCTGACCATGATGGTTTCGCTGTTCCTGGCGATCCCGGTGATCCTGCACCAGATCTGGGGCTTTATCGCGCCAGGCCTGTACAAGCATGAGAAGCGCATCGCGGTGCCGTTGCTGGTGTCGAGCATCCTGCTGTTCTACACCGGCATGGCGTTCGCGTACTTCCTGGTGTTCCCGTTGATCTTCAAGTTCTTCGCCGCAGCCACTCCGGCCGGCGTGGAGATGATGACCGACATCACCAGCTACCTCGACTTCGTGATGACGTTGTTCTTCGCCTTTGGCGTGGCCTTCGAAATCCCGGTGGCCGTGGTGCTGCTGGTGTGGATCGGCGTGGTCAACGTGTCGTACCTGAAAAAGATCCGCCCCTACGTGATCATCGGCTGCTTCGTGGTCGGCATGATCCTCACGCCGCCGGATATCTTCTCCCAGACGCTGCTGGCCGTGCCGATGTGGATGCTGTTCGAAATTGGCATCCTGTTCAGTGCCTTGATCAGCAAGCGCGGCGAACACCGGGATGATCAACCCGCCGACGACGACCAGCCGCCAGCGACCCAGCCGTGAACCTGCTGCTGCTGGAAGAGGCCGATTTTATTACGGCCGAGCGAGTGGTGCTGCGCGATCGGCGCCTGGTGCATATGCAGGAAGTCCACCGCGCCGCCGTCGGCGACAGCCTGCGGGTCGGCCGTATCGGCGGGCTGATGGGCAATGCGCAGTTGCTGCGCCTGGACGCCGGTGAAGCCGAGCTGCAAGTGAGTGTCGATCAGCCGCCACCGGCCAAACTGCCGCTGACCCTGTTGCTGGCCCTGCCGCGCCCGAAAATGCTGCGCCGGGTGCTGCAGACCGTGGCCGCCATGGGCGTGCCCAAGGTAGTGCTGCTGAACAGCTACCGGGTCGAAAAGAGCTTCTGGCAAACCCCATTCCTGGAGCCCGAGGCGATTCGCGAGCAATTGATCCTGGGCCTGGAACAGGCGCGGGATACAGTGCTGCCCGAGATCGTTATCGAAAAGCGCTTCAAACCGTTCGTCGAAGACCGCCTGCCGGCCATGACTGAAGGCACCCTGGGCCTGATCGGTCACCCCGGCGATTACCCGGCCTGCCCGCGTGGGCTGGATGAGCCGGTGACGCTGGCGATTGGCCCGGAAGGCGGCTGGATCCCCTACGAAGTGGACTTGCTGGCCAAGGCCGGCATGCAGCCCGTGCAGCTCGGCGCGCGCATCCTGCGCGTCGAAACCGCCGTCACCGCCCTCCTCGCCCGACTTTTCTAACTACTCGGTCCAACAGACGCTCCCACATTGGAGCTGTGTCGCTACAGAATACTGCGTGCGTGCCGATACCCTTCGAATAAGTCCAAGCCTTGTTCCAGGGGAGTTTACAGCATGTATCGATGGTTAGCCGAAAGGCTGGGGAATGTGAGTGTCAAAACCAAGCTGGGCGTAGGCTTCGGGCTGGTATTGCTGCTGACGCTGATGATCACGTTCACCGGCTGGACCGGGCTCTCCGGCGTGATCAGCCGCGGCGACAAACTGGGGTATATCGCCAGCCTCAACGACCTGAGCAAGGAATTGCGCATCGCGCGCCTGGATTTTGAAATGCGCCGTGGCGAGCAGGGTCCGACGACGGTCAATGGTTTTCTCGGCCAACTGGAAAGCGGCCTGAAAACCGCACGTACACTCATTGAGCAGCCCGCTGAGATTGCCTTGATCGATGATCAACTCGCGGCGGTCGACCAGTACAAGCGCGCATTCGAGGCCATGGTGCAGGCCGGCGCCAACCGGGAAAACGCCCGCAGCAAACTGGGCGACACGGCCGACAACGCAGTGGCCAACGTGAGTGAGGTTGAAAAAGCTCTGCTGCAAGGCGACAGCGTCAGCCAGTTCAACAGCGTTGTCGATTTGAGCAAGCTGATCCAGCAAGCCCGCTTCCAGGTGCGTGGCTACACCTATAGCGGCAGGGTCGAGGCCGAGCAACCAGCGCTGGACGCCATCGACAACGCCTTGAAGAAAATCACCGCCCTCGATAGCCAGCTACCCGAGCAATATACAAAAAACCTGCAACAGGCCAGCGTTTCGCTGCAAGCTTACCGTGCAGCGGTGAGCCAATACCGTGACTCTCAAGTCTCCAGCGCCGAGGCCTTGAAAATCATGGTCAACCAGGGCGAACTACTGCTGGACCGCAGCAACAAACTGACCGCCTCGCAAACGGTTGTGCGTGATACAGACGCCGCACGCGCCAAACAGTTGTTGCTGTTGGCCGCGACACTCGCGCTGATCTTTGGCCTGGTCGCCGCATGGGCCATCACCCGTCAGATCATCCTCCCGCTGAACGAGACCCTCCAGGTGGCCGAGCGCGTGGCCTTGGGTGACCTGAGCCACAACCTGACCTCCCTGCGCCAGGACGAACTGGGCCAACTGCAACGCGCCATGCAAAGTATGACCGTCGGCCTGCGTGAGCTGATTGGCGGGATCAGCGACGGCGTCACCCAGATCGCCAGCGCCGCCGAGCAACTGTCTGCCGTTACCGAGCAGACCAGCGCCGGGGTCAACAGCCAGAAGATCGAGACCGACCAGGTCGCCACTGCCATGAACGAAATGGCCGCCACCGTGCAGGAAGTCGCGCGCAACGCCGAGGAAGCGTCCGAAGCCGCCGTGGCCGCAGACCAGCAAGCCCGTGAGGGCGATAAAGTGGTCGGTGAAGCCATCGCTCAGATCGAACGCCTGGCCACCGAAGTCGGCAACTCCACCGCTGCCATGGGCGACTTGAAGCGCGAAAGCGACAAGATCGGCAGCGTGCTCGACGTGATCAAGTCCGTGGCCCAGCAAACCAACCTGCTGGCCCTCAACGCCGCGATTGAAGCCGCGCGTGCCGGTGAAGCCGGGCGTGGCTTTGCGGTGGTGGCCGATGAAGTGCGCAGCCTGGCCCAGCGTACGCAGAAGTCCACCGAAGAGATCGAAGAGCTGATTGTCGGCCTGCAAAACGGCACCCAACAGGTGGCGACCATCATGGATAACAGCCGTGGCCTGACCGACAGCAGCGTTGAACTGACCCGCCGTGCCGGCAGCGCCTTGGCGAACATCACCCGCACGGTCTCGACCATCCAGGCAATGAACTCGCAGATCGCCACCGCCGCCGAGCAACAAAGCGCCGTGGCTGAAGAGATCAATCGCAGCGTACTGAACGTGCGCGATGTGTCGGAACAAACCTCTTCGGCCAGCGAAGAAACCGCCGCGTCCAGTGCTGAACTGGCACGTCTGGGCATCTACTTGCAGACGCTGGTCGGACGTTTCCGTATCTGATCGGTCCTACGCGGCGGCCAGTCGAGGCCGCCGCAAGTTGTGAAACTTCCTACGTAGTTATCAGCCCGCCATCACCCCGAATCGATTTAGCGTTGGTCTACGCGCTTTTTCAGATTTGGAGGTTCACCATGTTTCCTCGGCTGACCCGCTTGCTGGTCAACGCCAGCGTCCGTATCAAACTCGCCCTGGGATTTGGCCAGGTGCTGGTCCTCAGCCTCGTCATCGCCGTGACCGGCTGGCAGGCCCTGAATGACGTACTTCTGCGCTCAAGCAACTTGTCGACACTGGGCCAACTGGCGGCTGTCGCGGAGGCGATGCGCGCCGACCGTATCGTTTACCGCACCCTCACTGACACCGCCAGCCTGGGCAAGATGGCGCAACAGATTGAAACCATCGACCAGCATCTGCGCGACCTGGCAAACCACCTTGAGGACCCAGCAGAACTGCGGCGCATCCAGGAAGCGGAACGCCTGGTGGCCAGTTTCAAAGCCACGCTCGTAGAACTGCCGCCCTTGATCGAACGGCGCGACAATACTCGCCCGCCGCTCCACGCGATGGCGCTGCAGGCCAGCGACACCCTCGCGCAGCTGGCCAGCGAACTGCCTGACCAGCAAGACCAGCAAGCACTGGATGCGATTGAAAACCTGCGCCACGTCATGGAGCAGGCCGCGGATCGCGCCCAGAGCCCCGCCTGGGCGGCCGAAACGTTGCAAGCTTACGCCGACGCCGTCAGCAACACCCTCGACGCGCTGGACGTTGCCCAGGCCGCCGTGACCCGCCTGCCTGTCGATTCGGCCCTGCTCAAAACAGACCTGGCGAACTACCGTGCGCAGCTCCTCACGCTCAAGGAAGCCCAGCTCACCACTGAGACCGTACAGAACCGCTTTGAACAACAACTCAACCAGTTACTGGAACACAATGAATTGCTGAGCCAAAGCCAGACCATCAAGCGCGACAGTGAGGCTGACCATACCCGCACCTTGCTTTCGAGTGTCACGGTGGCCGCCTTGTTGCTGGGTTCATTTGCCGCCTGGTGGATCGCCCGGCAGATTGCCGTGCCGCTGCGCGAAATCCTCACTGCCGCTCACCGTGTCGCCGACGGCGACTTGAGCCACGACATCCAGGTGGAACGTCGCGACGAACTGGGCCAGTTGCAGCAAAGCATCGGACAAATGACCCGCAACCTGCGCAGCCTGATCAGCAGCATTGGCGACAGCGCCCGGCAGATCGCCAGCGCCGCCACGCAGCTCTCAGCCGTCACCGAGCAGACTCGCGCCGGGATCAATGATCAGAAAGACGAAACAGACCAGATGGCCACAGCGATGAATGAAATGCTCGCCACCGCCCAAGAAGTCGCACGACATGCCGAACAAGCATCGGCGGCGGCCAATGAGGCCGATCAACAAGCCAGCACCGGGGACAAGGTCGTCGGGCAGGCGGTGGAGCAAATTGGCCATCTGGCCCACGAAATGGCGCGCTCCAGCCAGGCGATGATTGCATTGCAACGCGAAAGCCAAAAAATCGGAGGTGTGTTGGACGTCATAAAATCAGTGTCTCAACAAACCAACCTGCTGGCCCTGAACGCGGCCATTGAAGCGGCGCGTGCGGGCACGGCAGGCGAAGGGTTTGCTGTGGTCGCCGATGAAGTCCGCAGCCTGGCCTTGCGCACGCAGGCATCCGCTGAAGAAATCGAAGGACTGATCTGCGGCCTGCACACCGGCACCCAACAGGTGGCAGACATTTTGGACGGCAGCCGCGCGCTGACCGACAACAGTGTCGACCGGAGCCGCGACGCAGGCGATGCATTGGTAGCCATTATCCGTACAGTCTCGATCATCCAGGAAATGAACCCGCAGATTGCCGCTGCCGCCGAACAACAAAGTGCCGTGGCCGAGGAAATAAATTGCAGCGTGATGAAAGTGCGGGACGTGTCGGAGCAAACAGCGGCCGCCAGCGAGGAAACGGCGGCGGCCAGTGTTCAGTTGACGCGGCTGAGCCTGGACCTGCAGACACTGGTCGACAAGTTCCGGCTTTGACCTGTGGTTTGCGACATCAGAGGACTTGGCGCAGGAACGCCTGGGCCCTTGGGTCTTTGGGCGCAGCGAAGAACTCGGCCGGGGCCGCGTCTTCCAGCAACTTGCCATGGTCGAAAAACAGCACGCGGTCGGCCACTTCACGGGCAAAGCCCATTTCGTGGGTGACGCAGACCATGGTCATGCCTTCCAGGGCCAGGGTCTTCATCACATCCAGCACCTCGCCGACCATTTCCGGGTCGAGCGCCGAAGTGGGCTCATCAAAGAGCATCACCTTGGGCTCCATCGCCAGGGCTCGGGCAATCGCGACCCGTTGTTGCTGGCCGCCGGACAAGCGGGATGGAAATTCATTGGCCTTTTGCGCGATACCGACCTTCTCCAGCAGCGCCAGGGCCTTGGCCTCACGCTCCTGCTTGCCGCGCTTGCGCACGACTTTCTGCGCCAGGCACAGGTTTTCCAGCACAGTCATGTGAGGGAACAGGTTGAAGTGCTGGAACACCATGCCAACTTCACGGCGGTAGGCGTTGACGTCGGTTTTCGGATCAGCCAGTTGCAGGCCGTCGATGCTCACCGAGCCGGAGTCGAACGCCTCAAGGCCATTAAGGCAACGCAGGAAGGTCGACTTGCCGGAGCCCGACGGGCCGATCACCACCAGCACTTCGCCCTTGGCCACCTGGGTGGTGACGTGGTCCACCGCGCGCACTACTTGGCCACGCGTGTCGAAGACTTTTACCAGATCGCGGACTTCAATCACTTTGCGCGAGCCTCCGCTCAAGCCGACTGGCGATTTTCGACAGCGGCAGGTTGATCAGCAGGTACAAGCCTGCGACGCAGAACAGGATTTCAAACGGCGAGAACGAAGTGGTGATCACCTCGCGGCCGCTCTTGAGCAGTTCGGTAATCGCGATCACCGACACCAGGGAAGTGTCCTTTACCAGGCTGATAAATTGCCCGGCCAACGGCGGCAGCACGCGCTTGAAGGCCTGCGGCAATACCACATGGCGCATCGACTGGCTCGCGCTCAGGCCTAAGGAGCGAGCGGCTTCGTTCTGGCCACGGGTGATGGACTGCACGCCAGCGCGCACGATTTCCGCCACATACGCGCCAGTAAACAGCGACAGCGCGGCGATACCGGCAAATTCCCGGGACAGGTTGAGTACCGTGCCGATAAAGAAATAGAAAATGAAGATTTGCACCAACAGCGGCGTGCCGCGCACCAGCTCGACGTAGATCGTCGACAGATCGCGCAGGGTCGGGTTATTGGACAGTCGGCACAAGCCGGTCGCCAGCCCGATCGCCAGCCCGAGGATGCCGGATACCACCGACAGCCACAGCGTGGTCCACACCCCCCACATCAAAGGGCCCAACGCCCAATGCCGGGTCACGCCCACCACGTCGCCTTCGGCCACATCGTCGCCACGCGCCACTTGCAGGCTGTTGTCGGCAACGGTCAGCCTTTGCTCGGCACCCGCGTCGTTGCGCAGGGTCACTTCAGCCACATCGCCTTTGCGCACCAGTTCGACAACCGTGGAGATGTCGGCGGCACGCTGGGACGTCTCAGCCTGGTAGACGAAGTATTGCGGCACGCGGTTCCAACGCCACTCGTAGGACATCAGCGAGGTGGCGTAGTACAAGGCGCCAGCCAGGCCGACCAGCACGACCACGGTCAGCAGGTGCCAGGGCCATTGGGCTTTTTTCTGTTTCATTTTACTTTCCGGGTTTTGTGTCGCCTGTGAGGCCGCCTTCGCGAGCAAGTCGAAACGTCGAACCACCGCTCCCACTTTCGACCGCATTCTCATGTTGGAACTCGGTCAAATGTGGGAGCGGGCTTGCTCGCGAAGGACGCGACTCGGTATTCAGCCTGGCTTATTCCATATCCTTGAGCCACTCGGAGCGCTTGAACCACTTGTCATGGATACGATCGTAGGTGCCGTCGTTGCGGATCTGGTGCAGGAAGTTGTTGATGAAGTTGATGCTGTCGTAGTCGCCTTTTTTCAGGCCAAACGCCAGGGGTTCGAAGGTGAACGGTTCTTCGAGGAACACCAGCTTGCCGCTACCGACTTTCTTCTGGGCAACCACGTTGTACGGTGCGTCATACACAAAGGCATCGGCCTTGCCGTTGACCACGTCCAGCACGCCTTCCTGCTCGTTATCGTAGCCGTGGTACTTGGCCTTGGAGATCAGCTTCTTGGCGACCATCTCGCCCGTGGTACCCAGCTTGGAGGTCAGGCGGTATTTCTCGTCGTTCAGGTCTTTGTAAGACTTGATGGTGCCTTCCAGCTCCTTGCGAATCAGCAGGGTCTGGCCGACCACGATGAAGGGCTCGCTGAAGTTCAGGCGCAGGTTGCGTTCCTGGGTCAGGGTCATGCCGCTGCCGATCATGTCGAACTTGCCGGTCAGGAAGGCAGGGATGATGCCGTCATAGCCAGTGGATACCAGCTCCAGCTTGACGCCCATGGACTTGGCCATGGCCTTGAGGATGTCGACTTCGAAGCCGATGATTTCACCGCGCTTGTCGGTCATTTCAAACGGCATGTAGGTCGGGTCCATGCCGACTTTCAGCGTGCCACGCTTGACCGCATCATCGATTGCGCCGGCCTGGGCCGCGTTGGCCGCGACCAGCGCGGTGACGCCAAGCAGCAGCATCGAAAGATACTTCTTCATCATCAAGTCCCCTGAACGATTCTTGTAAGGTCGGCGCGCAAAAGGGCTGCACCATTTCGGGGTGCGATCCTAACCCACTCGCCTCCCGCTACAAAGGTTTCACGGCTATTTGTTATCGGCGTATCTCGCAAAAGCCCAGCAACGCTACGGCAAAGCGCACGCATAGACATTTGGGCAGAGCGCAGCAGTAACGGATTGATGTGTATAGAGTTATGACTTTCAGTCGATTTCCGCCATCCAGGCCGTGTCCTTAAACCACTTGTCGTGCAAGCGATCGTAGGTCCCATCCAGGGCAACCTGGTTGAGGAAGTGGTTGATCCAGTTGAGGCTGTCGAAATCGCCTTTCTTCAAGCCAAACGCCAGGGGTTCAAAGGTGAAGGGTTGCTCAAGCGCCAGCAGCGCGCTGTTTTCCGGGCGACTCAAGGCGATGAGGTTGTAGGGTGCGTCATGAATAAAGGCATCGGCCTCGCCTTGCACCACTTCGCGCACGCCCTCTTCCGGCGTTGCAAAACTGCTGAGCCGGGCCGCCCCCAGAAACCGTCGCGCCGCTGACTCGCCGGTGGTGCCTTCGGCGGTAGCGATTCGGTAGCTGGCGTCGTCCAGGTCTTCGACACTGGCGACCTTGCCCATGAGACGTGGATGCAACAACACTGACTGACCGACCACGATGAACGAATCGCTGAAGTTCAGCTTAATGTTGCGTTCCTGGGTGACGGTCATACCGCTGCCGATCAGGTCGAAATTTTTCGCCTGCAGCCCCTCCACCAACTCGTTGTAAGGCACTGCAACCAATTCAAGATCAACCCCCAAGGCCTGGCTCATGACCTTGAGCAGGTCGATTTCAAAGCCGACGATGCGCCCTTGTTTATCGGTCATTTCAAAGGGCATGTAAGTGGGCGTGGTGCCGACTTTCAGCACACCGCGTCGAACCGCGTCGTCAATCGCGCCTGCCTGTGCCAGGCCTATGTGAATCAATGCGACAGCGCCTATCAACAGCGCCGAACAATAGCCTTTGCTCATGAATACCCCAGTGGCCGAGTCAAATTCGGGGGCGATGCTAACTCAGCCACGGGCACGGCAATACGCCTTGGACGAGGGTCTTTTGTTTCGAAATAACAGAAGGTTAACGAGAGAGGGAAAAGCTTGGAAACGCTGTAGGATCAGCGTTTCGAACGCCCCCGAGGTGAGCCCTCGGGGGCGTCTGAATCAGGCCGGTTGGGCCTGGGATGTCAGCGGTTGCAGGGGTAGCAACGGCGCGTGCGGATCGGCCTTGATCGAGTCCCGCCAGGCGGCGAGCCACTCGGCATGGCCTTCGCTCCACACCTGCTCGTGCAGGCGAGCCAGGGCTACCGGGTCGCTGAGCAATGCCACGCGTTCGCCGTTGTTAAGGCCGGCTGGGCCGACTTTCAACGCATGACGCACACGCTCTGTACGCAGGTGCTCGATCGGCTCGGACTCACGGTGCCGTGAGGTCGCCAGGGCACACGCCAGGGCGTTTTGCTGTGGATCAACCACCGAGCGCACAAAGCCGTCGTTCAGCGCGTGCCAACGGTTTTCGTGAGTGTACTGCTCGGTCGACAGCAACGCCTGCGGTGGATTGTATTCCTCAGGGATCAGGAACAGGCTCTCGTCGCGGGACTTGAGGCCCAGGTTGACCCGACTGGAAATCACCGACACCGGAATCGACAGCATCAACGAGCCGACAATCGGCACCAGCCACCACAGGAAGCTTGGATTCAACCACACCACCAGCAAGGCCCAGAGGAAGCCGAGCAAGGTTTGCGTACCGTGGCGTTTGAAGGCTTCACCCCAGGTAGTCGAGTCGTCATCACGCTTGGGCGAGTTCCATGTCGCGGCCCAGCCGAGGAACGCGGCAAGCACGAAACGCGTGTGAAAAATCATCCGCACCGGCGCCAGCAGCATAGAGAACAGCATCTCCAGCAGCATCGACATCGTCACCTTGAACTTGCCACCGAACTCTTTCGCGCCCTTGGCCCAGATCAAAATGATGCTCAGCAGCTTGGGCAGGAACAGCAGCACGATGGTGGTGGAGAACAGCGCCACCGCCTTGTCCGGATGCCATTGCGGCCACAGCGGGTACAACTGGCGTGGCGCCATGAAGTACTGCGGCTCCATCAGCGTGTTCACCGCCAGCAGCGCCGTGGACAACACCAGGAACAGGAACCATAACGGCGCCGACAGGTAGGACATCACGCCGGTCAGGAACACCGCGCGGTGCACCGGGTGCATGCCTTTAACCAGGAACAGGCGGAAGTTCATCAGGTTACCGTGGCACCAGCGACGGTCACGCTTGAGTTCGTCCAGCAGGTTCGGCGGCAGTTCTTCGTAACTGCCCGGCAGGTCGTAGGCAATCCACACGCCCCAGCCGGCACGGCGCATCAGCGCTGCTTCAACGAAGTCATGGGACAGAATCGAACCGGCGAACGCGCCCTTACCTGGCAATGGCGCCAAGGCGCAGTGCTCGATAAACGGCTTCATGCGGATGATCGCGTTGTGACCCCAATAGTGGGATTCACCCAGCTGCCAGAAGTGCAGGCCGGCCGTGAACAGCGGGCCATAAACACGCGTGGCGAACTGCTGCATGCGCGCATACAGGGTGTCCATGCCCGACGCGCGTGGCGCGGTCTGGATAATCCCCGCATCCGGCGTGGCTTCCATCAGGCGCACCAGGCTGGTCAGGCATTCGCCGCTCATCACGCTGTCAGCGTCAAGCACGACCATGTATTTGTAGTCACCGCCCCAACGACGGCAGAAGTCGTCGAGGTTGCCGCTCTTGCGCTTTACCCGACGGCGACGACGGCGATAGAAGAGCTTGCCGAAACCACCGGCTTCGCGGCACACGTCGAGCCAGGCTTGCTGTTCGGCGATGCAGATGTCGGCGTCATTGCTGTCGCTGAGCACGAAGAAGTCGAAGCGATCCAAGTCACCGGTGGCGGCGACCGACTCGAACGTAGCGCGCAGGCCGGCAAATACCCGGGGCACGTCTTCGTTGCAGATCGGCATCACCAGCGCAGTGCGGGCGTCTTTCGGGATCGGCTCATCACCGGCACTTTTACCGGAGATGCGGTATTTATCGTGGCCAGTGAGCAGTTCCAGGAAGCCCATCAACGCGGTCCAGAAACCGGCCGACACCCAGCAGAACAAGATCCCGAACATGATCAGGATGCTGGTTTGCAGGGCGTAAGGCAGTACCTGGGTAGCGGTTTGCAGCAGGGTCTGGTTGCGGATCTCGTCGAAGTCAACGAGCGACCAGCCCTGGTACGGCATGATGCCTTTCATGTACCAGCCGGCCACGATGGTCTGGCCGAGCATCAGCACCAGTAGGATGTAACGGCGGATCGAGCCGACGGTACGCCAGCGGGCGGCCGGCAGTACGCGTTCATCCTTCGGCGGTGCCGGCGGATTGCTGCGGCCGGTGATACGGCGCCAGCCGCGCACCAGGATATTGGTGCGCCACGGCTCCGGAACCACACGGGTACGACGAATCGGCGGCGTGGCCTTGAGGCACACGCGACCGCTGGCGTCGAGCACCAGCATTTCGGCGTCTTGCAGCTCTTCGGCAGTGTTGAGGGTCAACCGGCGGCCAACCGACGCCTGGGCGGCTTCGACGGGCGCGTCGAACGTCGACGATGACAAGCGCTCGTGCAACTCGGTGAAGGATGTGCAGCCCGCCAGTTCGGCGCGCTGCTCAGCGGTCATCGGTAGATGCGCCAGGTACTCGGACAGAGTCTCGGGCATGGCTTGAGAATTACTCATCGGCAGGCAACTGATAGCTCCAGGTTTCGGTCAGGACTTGCTCGGTCTTGATCGGCTCCGGTGTGGCTGGGGCAGCTTCTGGCTGCTTGGCGTCCTTGTTTTTTGCGTCTTTCTTGGCCTGTTTCTCGTGTTGCTTGGCCAGAACCTTGTCGGCCTTGAGCACGTGGCTCGAGTCCTGCTCTGGGGCAGGCGGGGCAACGTCCTGCACCAGTGCCGCACGCATTTCGGTCGGCTTGCCTGCGTCCTTGATCTTCATGCGCAGGGTCAGGCGCCACCCTTTGGTGTGCTCGTTGTAGCGCACGCTGTTTTCAACCAGTTCGGCGTTGTCGCTGACACTGACCTGGCTGCGAACCGCGGCGTCCGACGGCAGAGCCTTGAGGGACGGGCCCTCGAAGTCGACCAGGTAGGCCACGCTGCCATCCGGCTGGCGGATCAGGTTGGACTGCTTCACGTCACCGGTGGAACGCAGGGTCTGCTTGACCCAGGCGCTGTCGGCCGGGTGCAAGGCTTTCTCGTCCATGGTCCAGTGCATGCGGTAGGAAACGTCCAGCGGCTGGCCCACTTCCGGCAGTTTTTCCGGGCTCCAGAAAGCAACGATGTTGTCGTTGGTTTCATCGGCAGTCGGAATCTCTACCAGGTTGACGGTGCCTTTGCCCCAGTCGCCCTCAGGCTCGATCCAGGCGCTTGGGCGCTTGTCGTAGTTATCGTCAAGGTCTTCGTAGTGGCTGAAGTCGCGACCACGTTGCAGCAGGCCGAAACCTTTCGGGTTCTCGACGGTGAAGTTGCTGACCGACAGGTGTTTAGGGTTGTTCAGTGGGCGCCAGATCCACTCGCCGTTGCCGGCATGGATCGAAAGACCGCTGGAATCGTGGAGCTCACGACGGTAGTTGAGCACTTTGGACGGCTGGTTCGCGCCGAACAGGTACATGCTGGTCAACGGGGCAACGCCCAGTTTGGTGACCTTGTCGCGCAGGAACATCTGGGATTTCACATCGACAATGGTGTCGGTGCCCGGACGCAGGATCAGGCGGTAAGCGCCGGTTGCGCGTGGCGAGTCCAGCAAGGCAAAGATCACCAGGTGTTTTTCACCCGGCTTCGGACGCTCGATCCAGAACTCGGTGAAACGCGGGAATTCTTCGCCGGAAGGCAATGCAGTGTCGATCGCCATGCCGCGGGCAGACAGGCCATAGACCTGACCTTTGCCGACCACGCGGAAGTAGCTGGCGCCCAGCATGGTCATGATTTCGTCTTGCTTGTCGTTCTTGTTGATCGGGTAAAGCACACGGAAACCGGCATAACCCAGCTGATCGGTGGCTTTAGGATCAAATTTCACGTCACCGAAATCGAAACGCGTCGGGTCGTACTTGATTTCATTGACGCTGTCGGCGGTGACTTCGTTGATTTTCACCGGCGTATCGAAGTGCATACCCTGGTGATAGAAGGACAACTTGAACGGGGTGTTCTGATCGGCCCACTCGGCCTTTTCGTTACGGAAACGAATCTTTTGATAGTCGGCGAATTTCATTTCGCGGAATTCGTTCGGCAGATTGCTGCGCGGAGCTTCGTATTTCTGCCCGGCCAGCTCTTTTGCCTTGGCCGACACATCATCCAGACTGAATGCCCACAGTTGACCCGCGCCGAACAGGCAAAACAGGGCGGAGCCCGTCACCAGTGCGTTTCGTAACCGTTTGGCAGACAATTTTGGTGCATTACAGGGACTAACAATCACGAGCAACCCTCGCCGAAAACAGATCATAAAACCAACGGCCAGCTATCTATATGCCAGGTTGGCGAGCATTGTTCCGACTCCCCTGGGACAAAATGATTCCCCATGGGTTGTCGGACAAGTCTCTACCTAAATCAAAAATGGACCAAACAACGCTGATCCCCGTAGCGCGCGATTATCTAGTAGCCCGCGAGACAACGCATCAGGGACAACGAAGTATTTGTAGCGAAACCCTGCGTTTTTAGGCATTAAAAGTCGTTTTTAATACATTCACGTCTGCAAGAGGAAGGTGACAGGCCCGTCATTGACCAAATGCACCTGCATATCGGCGCCAAAACGCCCCGACGCCACCTTGCCATGCAATTGTTTCGCTTGTAACAGCAAGTGATCAAAAAGCGCCGCTCCCAGTGCCGGTGGGGCCGCTGTGGAGAAGCTCGGTCGCAGCCCGCTCTTGGTATCCGCCGCCAGCGTGAACTGCGACACCAGCAACAACCCACCGCCGATGTCCTTCAACGACAGGTTCATCTTGCCCTCGTCATCGCTGAACACCCGGTAGTTCAACAGCTTGTGCAGCAATTTGTCGGCGCTCTCGGGGGTATCTGAAGGTTCGACGGCCACCAGCACCAGCAAACCCTGATCGATTGCGCCGACGACTTCGCCCGCCACCTCTACGCGGGCGCTACGCACCCGTTGCAACAGGCCCTTCATGCTTCTTCTGGCGGCAGGTCGAGCAAGCGCCGTGCCATTTCGCTGGTCGCACGCACCAACGCATCGGTGATCCCGGGTTCGGACGCCGCATGACCGGCCTCGCGAATCACCTGCAGTTCACTGTTCGGCCAGGCCTGGTGCAGCTCCCAGGCGTTATCCAATGGGCAGATCATATCGTAGCGTCCATGAATGATGACGCCAGGCAGATGAGCGATCTTGTGCATATCACGGATCAGCTGATTGGGCTCCAGGAAGGAGTTGTTGGTGAAGTAGTGGCACTCGATCCGCGCGATGGACAGGGCGCGTTGCGGTTCGGAAAACCGCTCCACGTGCTGCGGGCTCGGGCACAGGCCCAGCATGCGCCCTTCCCAGCCGGACCAGGCCTTGGCCGCGTGCATCTGGGCGATCTGGTCGTTGCCGGTGAGGCGCTTGTGGTAAGCGGCGATCATGTCGTGGCGCTCTTCCGGTGGGATCGGCGCGATGTAATCCTGCCAGTAATCCGGGAACAGCCGGCTCGCACCGTCCTGGTAGAACCATTCGATATCCTGCGGACGGGCCAGGAATATGCCACGCACGATCAGACCAAGCACGCGCTCCGGGTGGGTTTGCGCGTAGGCCAGGGCCAGGGTAGAGCCCCAGGAACCGCCGAACAGCACCCATTTGTCGATCCCCAAATGTTCGCGGATACGCTCGAGGTCGGCGACTAGATCCCAGGTGGTGTTGTTTTCCAGACTGGCGCGAGGCGTGGAGCGACCGCAGCCCCGCTGGTCGAAGGTCACAATATGGTAAAGGTTCGGATCGAAATAACAGCGGCTCTGGGCGTCGCAACCGGAACCTGGGCCACCATGGATGAAGACGACGGGCAAGCCTTCGGGGGAGCCACTTTCATCGACGTACAGCGTGTGGGTGTCATCGACTGCCAGATCGTGCCGGGCGTAGGGTTTGATCTGCGGGTACCAAGTCTGCATTGCGCGCTCCGTAAGGGGTCGGGTTCATCCCTGGGGGGACGTCTTTTATTCTGCCGTCTGGCACTATAAACCCGAATTGTGCAATGAGCATGTCCTTGCGCGCTTAGACCTGTGTCAGCCCTTCTCTCCCCAGGTACTGCAACAGGCAATCGTAGAGCTGATCCACCTCCGGCGCCTGCCGCCGCGCCCGCAGGCAGCCGTGGACAAGGCCCTTCCCTGGATAAAGTACGCTGACCACGCCCGCCGCTTGCAGGCGTTCGGCGTAGAGCAGGCCGTCGTCACGCAGTGGGTCGAACTGGGCCACAGCAATGAATGCCTTGGGCAAACCGCTGAGATCTTCGGCCAACAGCGGCATGGCGTAGGGCGACGGGTTGCCACTGCCCCGCAGGTACAGCGCCAGATAGCTCTCGGTGTCGGCGCTGCTGAGCAGCGGCGCGTCCATGCAGTCGCGGCGCGACGGCAGGTCGGATGGGCCACCCAGGCCCGGATAGATCAACACTTGGGCGCGGGGCAGCGGTTGCCGATCATCACGCAGCCCCAGGCATAACGCCGCTGCCAGATTGCCGCCCGCGCTGTCACCGATCACCACCAGTTGTTGCTGATTGATAACGTGCGGCCCTTGCCCCGACTGGATCGCCTGCCACACCGCACGACAATCTTCGTACGCGGCCGGGAACGGATGCTCAGGCGCCAGCCGGTAATCGATGGCGATCACCAGCACCTGCAGAGCGCTGGCGAGTTCGAAACAGATGAAGTCATGGGAATCCAGGCCGCCGACGACCCAGCCGCCACCGTGTATATAGAGAAGACATGACCAACCACCCGCTGGGGCCGGCGTGAAGGGCATGTAACTGCGCACGCCCACGCCGGCCAGAGAAAAGTCCGTGATGGATAAGTTGTCGGGCGCCGGCGGGGTGAATGCCTGGCACATACGGTCGTAGGCCTGGCGCAATCCAGCAAGCGATGAGTCATCGCTGGCGAAGGACTCGGTTTTTGCGACGAACGCGGCAAGCTGTGGAGAAATCGGATACATGCGCCAATATCCCTGACACAGTTGATCGGTGCAGGTTCTCAGAGCTCCAGGCTGGCTTGTACAGCTGCCACTGCGTCCGTGCCATCAAACGCCGTGACCCCGACCAGCCAGCGCTGCAGGTCCTCGGGATGATCGCGCAACCATTGCCGGGCCACGTCCTGGGGCGATTCGCGCGCCATGATCGGCACCATCAACTGGCTTTCCTGGGCGGCAGTGAAGGTGAGGTTTACCAACAAACGGTTGGCGTTGGGGCAACGTTCGGCAAAGTCTGGCGCAGTGACGGTAGAGACGGTGGCGCGGCCTTCGCTGGGGCCGAACACATCTTCACTGCCAGTGAGGTAAGCCATTTTCATGTTGATGTTCATCGGGTGCGGCGTCCAACCGACAAAGACCACGAACTCCTTGCGATTCACCGCGCGCTGCACCGCCGCCAGCATCCCCGCTTCGCCAGAGGCAATCAGCTTGAAGCCGCCCAGGCCGAAGCGGTTGGTGTCGATCATTTTCTGGATATCGGTATTCGCGCCACTGCCGGGTTCGATGCCATAGAGCTTGCCGCCCAGTTTGTCCTTGAAGCGAGCAATGTCGGCAAAGGTCTTCAGGCCGGCATCCGCTACGTATTGCGGCACGGCCAGGGTGGCCTGGGCGTCGGTGAGGCTGGGTTTGTCGAAGACTTTGACCTGCTTGGCCGCCAGGAACGGCGCGATGTTGTTGTCCATCGCCGGCTTCCAGTAGCCGAGGAAGATATCCAGGCGCTTGTCGCGGATGCCGGCAAAAATGATCTGCTGCACGGCGCTGGTTTGTTTGCTGTCGTAGCCCAGACCATTGAGCAGCACGTCAGCCATGCCGGAAGTGGCGACCACGTCGGTCCAACTGACCACGCCCATGCGGATGTTTTTGCAGGAGGCCGGTTCGGCGGCCATGGCGTTGGCACCAATCAATAGGGCGCTGGTGAGGGTCAACAACAGTCTTTTCATGGATAAGGGCTCACTCGGCTGTTTTTAATGCACAACCCTACCCAGTGAAGCCTTGGTTGACACGACCTGTGGCGACCGGCAATTGCACTGCGGCGACTGTAAGGCCGCCTTCGCGAGCAAGCCCGCAGGTTGACCGAGTTGCAGCATAAAAATGCGGTCAAAATGTGGGAGCGGGCTTGCTCGCGAAGGCTATCGCTGCAGCACCGAAAATTTACCGGTAATGCGCTGGCCCCCAAGCCAGGAACCCTTCCAGCAATTGCTTCAGTACAACGCGCGTCGGCTCGGCCAGATCCGGGCGATAGCGGAACGGTTCGAACTCCTCCATATAGGTGCTCTGGCACAACTCCAACTGCACCGCATGAATATCCTGCGCCGGATCCCCGTAATGCCGAGTGATATGCCCGCCCTTGAAACGCCCATTGAGTAGATGGGTGTATTGCGGATGTTGGGCGCAGATGGCTTCCAACTGGCTGGCCAGCTCGGGATCACAGGCAGCACCGTTGAACGTGCCGAGGTTGAAGTCCGGCAGCTTGCCATCGAACAGGTGCGGGATGACCGAGCGAATCGAGTGCGCATCAAACAGCAAGGCGTAGCCGAACTTGGCCTTGAGTCGCGCCAGCTCCTCTTGCAGCGTGCGGTGATACGGGCCCCAGACCTTTTGCAGGTAACTGGCGCGCTCCGCCTCGCTCGGTTCCAACCCTTCGCGGAACAATGACACGCCATCAAACAGCGTCGCCGGGTACAGGCCGGTGGTGGCGCCCACGTACAACGGCTTGTCGTCGGACGGCCGGTTCAAATCGATGACAAACCGCGAGTACTCCGCCGCCAGGGTGCTGGCGCCCAGCTCTTCGGCAAAGTCATAAAGCGTGGGGATGTGCCAATCGGTATCCGGCAGGCTTTGCGCCTCGGGGATCAATCCGGCCTCCACGGCGGGCGTCAGGCGCAGGCCGGCGTGGGGCATGCTGATCAGCAGCGGCACGCGGCCTTGTTTGAAGTTCAGAACCTTATCCACAGCAACACTCCTCAGACAGTGACATCGACGCCATGGCGCACGACGCGTTTATCCAGCTCGCCGCCCAGCCAGTAAGCCAGGTCGGCGGGACGATCAATCTGCCAGGCAACAAAATCCGCGACCTTGCCCGCTTCCAGGGAACCATGGGTGTCACCCATGCCCAATGCGGTGGCCGCGTGTTGCGTGGCGCCGGCCAACGCTTCTTCAGGGGTCATGCGAAACAGCGTGCAGGCCATATTCAGCATCAAGCGCACCGACAGCGCCGGCGAGGTGCCGGGGTTGAGGTCGCTGGCGATGGCCATTTTCACACCGTGCTTGCGCAGGGCCTCCATGGGCGGCAATTGGGTTTCACGCAGGAAGTAGAACGCGCCTGGCAGCAATACCGCGACGGTGCCAGAGGCGGCCATGGCGATGGCGTCTTCTTCGGTCATGAACTCCAGGTGGTCCGCCGACAACGCGTGGTAACGCGCAGCCAGGCTGGAGCCGTGCAGCGACGAGAGTTGCTCGGCGTGCAGCTTCACCGGCAGGCCCAGTTGCTGGGCGACTTTGAACACGCGCTCCACCTGCTCGGTGGAAAACGCCAGGTATTCGCAGAACGCATCCACCGCATCCACCAGCCCTTCTGCCGCCAAGGCCGGCAGCATCTCGGCGCAGATGTGGTCGATGTAGTCGTCGGCGCGGTCCTTGTACTCCGGCGGCAACGCATGAGCCGCCAGGCACGTGGCACGCACGCTGACCGGCAGCGCTTCGCCAAGGCGACGGGCGACCCGCAGCATTTTGCGTTCGTTGACCAAGTCCAGGCCATAGCCGGACTTGATCTCTACCGTAGTGACGCCGTCGCGCAGCAAACTGCGCAAGCGCTTGTGGGCGCTGGCAAACAGTTCATCCTCGGTCGCGGCACGGGTAGCGCGCACGGTGCTGGCAATGCCACCGCCCTTGGCCGCGATTTCGGCGTAGCTCACGCCTTCGAGGCGCTGCTCGAATTCGCCGCTACGGTTACCGCCAAACACCGTGTGGGTATGGCAGTCGATCAGCCCGGGGGTGACCCACGCGCCTTGCAAGTCATGCACCTGGGCGTAATCCGCCGTGGGTACCTGGCTGCGGGGGCCGATCCACTGGATGAGCGAACCGGCAGTCACCATGGCGGCATCCTCGATGATCGAGTACTTGCCCTGGGCCATGGTTGCGACGTGGCAGTGTTGCCAGAGCGTTTTCATCAACGCCTCCCTAAGTTATCGATGAGACAAAGCCGCGTCGTAATGGACCTTGGGCGCCTGCCCTTGCTGGCGGTGTATCAGTCACACATGTATCAACTGACAGATTGCTATCGCAGGCAAGCCAGCGCCCACAAGGGGCCGGTGTCGCGCTTAAAGGCTCGGCAGCAGGTTGGCCGGTACCAACTCATTCAGGCAACGGCTGGCGAGCAGTTCGCTGGCGGCATTGATGTCCGGGGCAAAGAAGCGGTCTTTTTCATAAAACGCCACTTTCTCGCGCAGAATGCCGCGCGCCTTTTCTAACTTCGGCGAAGTTTTCAGGCCTTCGCGCAGGTCCAGCCCCTGGCACGCCGCCAGCCACTCAACCGCCAGAACGCCACGGGTGTTCTCGGCCATTTCCCACAGACGCTTGCCGGCAGCAGGCGCCATTGACACATGGTCTTCCTGGTTGGCTGAAGTCGGCAGGCTGTCGACACTGTGCGGGTGAGCCAGCGCCTTGTTCTCGCTGGCGAGTGCGGCGGCAGTGACTTGAGCGATCATGAAGCCCGAGTTGACCCCACCATTGCCCACCAGGAACGGCGGCAATTGCGACATGTGCTTGTCCATCATCAGCGAGATACGGCGCTCGCTCAGGGAACCGATTTCAGCGATCGCCAGCGCCATGTTGTCAGCGGCCATGGCCACGGGTTCGGCGTGGAAGTTACCGCCGGAAATCACATCGCCTTCAGCGGCAAACACCAGCGGGTTATCCGACACCGCGTTGGCTTCCACCACCAGCACTTCGGCGGCCTGGCGGAACTGGGTCAGGCAGGCGCCCATGACTTGTGGCTGGCAGCGCAGGGAGTACGGGTCCTGCACCTTGTCGCAGTTCTGGTGCGACTGAGAGACCTGGCTGTTTTCGCCCAGCAGGTCACGGTAGGCCGCTGCTGAATCGATCTGCCCACGCTGGCCACGTGCGGCATGAATACGTGCGTCGAACGGCGAGCGCGAACCGAGTACCGCTTCCACCGTGAGGGCGCCGCACGCGAGGGCGCCGGCGAACAGGTCTTCGCCTTCGAACAGACCACGCAAGGCATAGGCGGTGGACACCTGAGTGCCGTTGAGCAACGCCAGGCCTTCTTTGGCGGCGAGGGTCAACGGCGTGAGGCCGGCGACTTTCAGCGCGTCGGTGGCTTCCAGCCATTCGCCTTTGTAGCGCGCCTTGCCTTCGCCCAGCAGCACCAGGGACATGTGCGCCAACGGCGCCAGGTCACCGGAAGCACCGACCGAGCCTTTCAACGGAATATGCGGGTACACCTCGGCGTTGATCAGCGCGATCAGCGCGTCGATCACCTGGCGACGAATGCCAGAGAACCCACGGCTCAGGCTGTTGACCTTGAGCACCATGACCAGCCGCACCAGCGCATCGCTGATCGGCTCACCCACACCGGCGGCATGGGACAGCACCAGGGAGCGCTGGAGGTTTTCCAAGTCTTCGCTGGCGATGCGGGTCGAGGCGAGCAGGCCGAAGCCGGTGTTGATGCCATAGGCGGTGCGGTTCTCGGCGAGAATCTGCTCCACGCAGGCAACGCTGGCTTCGATCTGGGCCGAGGCGCTGTCATCCAGGCTGAGGGTTACCGGCTGCTGGTAGATGGCCCGCAGTTGGGCAAGGCTCAGTTGGCCTGGAATCAGATTTAGCGCAGTCACATTCATACTCCTTGTGAATTGTTCTTTTGAATAACGTGTTCAGTGCAAATTAGGGAAAGCGGTGTCTTTGATCAGCTGGGCAGCGCTCGCAATATCCGGCGCCAGCCAACGGTCCTGCTCATAAGCAGGTACAACGTCACGCAGCAGGCGCCAGGCGCGGTCAGTGCCTGCACCGAAACGCTGGTCTTTGAGGAACTCAAACGCCTGGGCCGCCAGCAAGTACTCGATGGCGAGGATCTGCGTCACGTTGGCCAACACTTGGTGCAGCTTGAGCGCGGCGTTGGTGCCCATGCTCAGGTGGTCTTCCTGCAGGCCCGAGGTGACGAAGTTGTCGAGCACCGCCGGTTGCGCCAGTTGGCGGTTTTGCCCGCACAGCGAGGCGGCGACGTACTGCACGATCATCATCCCGGAGTTGACTCCCGGGTTGCTGACCAGGAACGCCGGCAAGCCACTGACGTGCGGGTTAATAAGGCGATCCAGGCGGCGTTCGGCCACCGAACCGATTTCGGCCATGGCGATGGCGAGCATGTCTGCCGCCAATGCGACGGATTGGCCGTGAGGATTGGCCTGGGACACCACGCGGTAGTGGTCCGGCGTGCCGAGCAGCAGCGGGTTGTCGGTGGCGCTGTTGAGTTCAGTCTCAATCTGCCGCGTGGCGTGCTCCACCTGGTCGCGCGCCGCGCCGTGGATTTGCGGGATTGAGCGGATGCTCAGCGCGTCCTGGGTGCGAATGCCTTGGCTGCTGGCAATCACTTCACTGCCATCGAGCAAGGCGCGCAGGTTGATACCCACGTGTTGCATGCCAGGGTGCGGCTTGAGCGCGATGATTTCTTCATCGAAGGCATCGATCTGACCGCGCTGGGCTTCGAAGCTCATGGCACCGATCACGTCGGCCCATTGCAGCAAGTGATGCGCGTCGGCCAGGGTCAGGCAGCTCAGCCCGGTCATGCATGGCGTGCCGTTGACCAGGCACAGGCCATCCTTGGCGCCAAGCACCACCGGCTGCAAACGTTCAGCCGCCAGGGCTTCTTGCGCCGAGACGATCTGGCCGCGATAACTCACCGTGCCAACACCCAGCAAGGCCACACCGACGTGGGCCATATGGGTCAGGTAACCCACCGAACCCTGGGACGGCACTTGCGGTGTGATGCCGTGGTTGAGCAACGCCAGCAGCGAATGCACCACCTGCGGATGCAGGCCGGACTTGCCGTGGCTGTAGTTGATGAGGGCGGCACAGATGATCGCGCGCGTCTGTTCATCGCTGAGCACCGGTCCGACGCCACAGGCATGGCTGAGCAGGGTATTGCGCGACAGTTGGCTGAGTTGTTCGCCCTTGAGCGACACATTGCACAGTGCGCCCAGGCCGGTGCTCACCCCATAGGCGCGCTCGCCGCTGGTAACGATGCGCTGCACGATGGCCTGGGCATTGTCGATGCGCGCCCAGGCTTGGCCCGACAGCTCAAGCATAGCGCCGTGGCGGGCAACGGCGACTATGTCTTGCCAGCGCAATGGCGTATCGGCGATGGTGATTTTTGTTGCCTGGGACATCTTCATACCTTCTTCATTCTTGTGCAGCTTTGCCGGCCTCTTCGCGAGCAAGCCCGCTCCCACATTTGGAATGCGTTCCCCCTGTGGGAGCGGGCTTGCTCGCGAAGAGGCCGGCCAACTCACCACAAAACCCGGGTCAGACCACCGCCGCCCGCCGCTGAACAAACCGATCCACATACTCATCCGCCGGCGAATGCAAAATCTCGCGCGGGGTGCCGACCTGGATCAGCTTGCCGTCCTTGAGGATCGCAATGCGGTTGCCTATGCGCACGGCTTCGTCGAGGTCGTGGGTGATGAACACGATGGTCTTGTGCAAGGTCTTTTGCAGTTCCAGCAGTTGGTCTTGCATCTCGGCGCGGATAAGCGGGTCGAGAGCGCTGAAGGCTTCATCCATCAGGATGATGTCGGTGTCAGCCGCCAATGCACGGGCCAGGCCGACGCGCTGGCGCATGCCGCCGGAAAGCTGGTGCGGGTATTTATTTTCGTAGCCTTTGAGGCCCACGGTTTCGATCCAGTGCAAGGCGCGCTCGGCGCACACCTGCTTGGTTTCGCCACGCACTTTCAGGCCGTAGGCAACGTTGTCGAGCACGCTCTTGTGCGGCAGCAGGCCGAAGCTCTGGAACACCATGCTGATCTTGTGCCGACGGAATTGGCGCAGGGCTTCCATGTCCAGTTTCAGAATGTCTTCGCCGTCCACCAGGATCGCGCCGCTGGTAGGGTCGATCAGGCGGTTGAAGTGGCGCACCAACGTGGATTTGCCGGAACCCGACAGGCCCATGATCACGAAGATCTCGCCAGTGCCGATGCTCAGCGACAGGTCATTCACGCCGACCACGCAGCCGGTCTCAGCCAGGACCTGATCCTTGGTCTTGCCCTGCCCAACCATCGCCAAGGCCTCCTTGGATCGGTTGCCGAAGATCTTGAAGACGTTTTTAACTTCGATTTTGCTGACAGTAGTCATTTGCTCGCCTCATGCCGTGGACGACCATAGGCCTGGGTAATGCGGTCGATGACCACTGCGAGAATCACGATCGCCAGCCCGGCTTCAAGACCACGGCCAACGTTGAGGGTCTGGATGCCGACGAGCACGTCTTCACCCAAGCCACGGGCGCCGATCATCGAGGCGATGACCACCATCGACAACGCCATCATCGTGGTCTGGTTGATCCCGGCCATGATGCTGGGCAATGCCAGCGGCAGTTGCACGCCGAACAGTTGCTGCCAGCGGTTGGCACCAAAGGCGTTGATGGCTTCCATGACTTCGCCGTCGACCTGGCGAATGCCTAAGTCGGTCAGGCGAATCAACGGCGGCACGGCGTAGATCACCGTGGCGAAAATCGCCGGGACCTTGCCCAGGCCGAACAGCATCAGCACCGGGATCAAGTACACGAAACTCGGCATGGTTTGCATGATGTCGAGCAGCGGCATCAGCACCGAACGCAGGCGATTGCTGCGCGCCGACAGAATGCCCAGCGGAATGCCGATCAACACCGAGATCACGGTGGCGACCATCATCAATGCGAGGGTTTGCATCAGCTTGTCCCACAGGCCAACCGCGCCCACCAGGAACAGCAAACCGACGATAACCGCCGTGGTCACCACCTTGCGCGTGGCGTGCCAGGCCAGCGCACCGACGATCGTCAGCATCAACCACCAGGGCGCCGCACGCAGCATCCCTTCCAGGTTGACGATGGCCCACAGCAGGGTATCGGAAATGTGCCGGAACACATCACCGTAGTTGGTGACCAATGAATCCACCCAACCGTTGACCCAGTCGGCGATGGAAAACGTAAAACTCTCAGGAAACATAGCGTGCTCTCGATCCAATGGGTTGTGGCCGGCTGTCCGACCAGCCCCTTAGGGTAGCCGGACAGGCTTGACCTACAAGGCCGCGTCGATTTTCTTGGCTGCGTCTTCGCTCACCCACGCATGCCAGACTTCAGGATGTTCCTTGAGGAATATTTTCGCCAGTTTCGGCGACTCAATTCGCTCCTTGGCCATACGACCCAGGTTCTGGTTCAGCAGGTCGATCGGCAGGTTGACCTTTTCCAGCACGGCCACCAGTTCCGGCGCTTGCTCGTGGAAAGCCTTGGACAGGCCGACCTTGATGCTCACGCTCTTATCCACGCCGGGTTTTTCTTCCAGCTTGACCAGGTCGACCTGGCCCATCAGCGGGGTCGGCGACCAGTAGTAAAACAGGATCGGTTCGCCACGCTTGTAGCTCGACAGCACCGCCGCATCCAGCGCCGGGCCGGTGCCTGGGCGGAAGTTGGTGTAGGTGCTTTCCAGGCCATAGCTCTTGAGCATTTCGCTGTTGTCCAGCTCGCAGGTCCAGCCAGCCGGGCAGTTGTAGAAGCGACCCTTGGACGGTTCTTCCTGGTCCTTGAACACCGAGGCGTACTTGGCCAGGTCGGCGATGGTTTTCAAGCCCGGGGCCTTGGCTTCCAGCTTGCGCTTGGCGTCGCCTTCGATCACATAGCGCGGCACGTACCAGCCTTCGATAGCACCGACAACAGGCGCGCCGACACCGACGACTTTGCCGGCCTTCTCGGCCTTGTTCCAGACCTCGCTGCGGCCGACCCACTCTTCGGCAAACACTTGGATATCATTGCTGCTCAGGGCGTTTTCCATGGTGATGGAGTTGCCTGGCAGGCTGTCGGTTTTGCAGTCGTAGCCTTTTTCCAACACGGTTTGCAGGATGTCAGTAAGCAACATGCCGCTTTCCCAGTTCAGGCCGGCGAATTTCACCGGTTTGCCGGATTCGCACCAGCCCGCCGCCTGGGCGCCAACGCTCGCCAGCACGCCCGCAGAGAACAGTGTGGCCAACAAGGTCTTATGCATTTTCATTGTTGTGACGCTCCCAATTTTGAAATGGATTACGGCAGTCAGTAGGCGTCCTGCCCTGTCCACGTCCCATCAGGCTTGTGCAGCCAGCCCGTTTGTTGTTGGTATGGCGCCCTGCTCTACTGGCAGGATCAATTGATTGGGCACCGTGCCGTGCCATTTTTTCGCACACACGTAGTACAAGGCTGCGGGAAGCACCAGCCCGATGATCCAAGAGATATCCACATCACCCAGCGCAGCCACCAGCGGACCTGTGAAGAACTGGGTGGAGATAAATGGCAACTGCACCAGCACGCCGAACACATACACGCTGATACCGAGCAGGTTCCAACGGCCGTAGCGACCGTTAGGGTCGGCCAGCGCCGGCACGTCATAGCGCTCGCGGGTAATGCAGTAGTAGTCGACCAGGTTGATCGCGCTCCATGGCGTAAAGAACGCCAGCAGGAACAGGATGAAAGACTTGAACGCGCCGAGGAATGAGTGCTGACCGAGCAACGCGATCAGGGTCGCCGTACCGACAATCACCAGCACAAACACCAGACGCTGCAGGCGCGTGACCTCCAGGCGGCCACGCAAGCCGCTGATGATGGTCGCGATGCACATGAAGCTGCCGTAGGAGTTCAGCGTGGAGATGGTGACCTTGCCGAACGCGATGCTGAAATACAGCAGCGCAGCGGTGGCGCCGGTACCGCTCAACCCCACGATGTAGGCCACTTCGTGACCGGCAAATTGCCCATTGGACATGGCCGCGGCAAACACGCCAAGGGTCATCGCCACCTGTGCCCCAATCACCGACCCCGCGCCAGCCGCGAAAAATGTCTTCACCGAAGACGTCTTGCTCGGCAGATAGCGTGAATAGTCAGCCACATAAGGGCCGAAGGCGATCTGCCAGGAGGCCGCGAGCGACACCGCCAGCAGGAAGCTGCTCCAGCTGAAGTGGCGGATTTGCAGGAGCGCGCCAACGTCGGTCTGGCCTATCAGACGGCTGAACAGGTAGATAAAGGCAATCACCCCAATGACGCTGGCGACACGCCCAATGAAATGGATCACCCGGTAACCCAGCACCGTGACCAGCACGATGACACTGGCGAAGATCAGGATCCCGACGCTGTCGCTGACACCGAACAACTGGCCCAGCGCCTGACCGGACAGCACGGTGCCGGTGGCGGTAAAACCGAGGTACATCAAACAGACCAGCACAATCGGAATAGCCGCGCCATACACACCGAACTGCACCCGGCTGGAGATCATCTGCGGCAGGCCCAGCTTGGGCCCTTGCGCCGCATGCAGCGCCATCACGCCGCCGCCAATCAGTTGGCCGATCAGCAAACCGATCAACGACCAGAACACATCACCGCCCAGCACCACGGCCAGGGCCCCGGTGACAATGGCGGTGATTTGCAGGTTGGCACCCATCCACAGGGTGAACTGGCTCAATAGACGACCGTGTCTTTCCGCTTCCGGGATGTAGTCGATCGAACGCCTTTCGATCAACGGGGTGGTGCTTGCACGTGCGTCATTTGCAACCATGGATGTTCAACCTCTGATGGATTGTTCATAAAGCCTGTGTAAAACCGCTTTTTTGTGGGAGCTGGCTTGCCCGCTCCCACATGGGTTATTTGATCATCGGGAGATTGAGGCCCTGCTCCTTGGCGCAGTCGATCGCGATCTGGTAACCCGCATCCGCATGACGCATCACCCCGGTGGCCGGGTCGTTATGCAGCACGCGGGCGATCCGCTCAGCCGCTTCGTCGGTACCGTCGCAGACGATGACCATGCCGGAGTGCTGGGAGAAGCCCATGCCCACGCCGCCGCCGTGGTGCAGCGAAACCCAGGTCGCGCCACTGGCAGTGTTGAGCAAGGCGTTGAGCAGCGGCCAGTCGGATACGGCGTCGGAACCGTCCTGCATGGCTTCAGTTTCGCGGTTCGGGCTGGCGACCGAGCCGGAATCGAGGTGGTCACGACCAATCACCACCGGTGCCGACAGCTCGCCGCTGCGTACCATTTCGTTGAACGCCAGGCCGAGCTTGGCGCGCTGGCCCAGCCCAACCCAGCAGATACGCGCCGGCAGGCCCTGGAAGCTGATGCGCTCGCGGGCCATGTCCAGCCAGTTGTGCAGGTGCGCGTCGTCGGGGATCAGCTCTTTGACTTTGGCGTCGGTCTTGTAGATGTCTTGCGGGTCGCCGGACAGTGCAGCCCAACGGAACGGGCCGATACCACGGCAGAACAGTGGGCGGATGTACGCCGGTACAAAACCTGGGAAATCGAAGGCATTTTCTACGCCTTCTTCCTGGGCCATCTGGCGGATGTTGTTGCCGTAGTCGAAGGTCGGGATGCCTTGTTTCTGGAATTCCAGCATGGCTTTGACGTGCACGGCCATCGACTGCTTGGCGGCCTTGATTACGGCAGCCGGTTCGGTCTTGGCGCGGGCGCGGTATTCGTCCCAGGTCCAGCCGGCCGGCAGGTAGCCGTTGAGTGGGTCGTGGGCGCTGGTCTGGTCGGTGACCATGTCCGGGCGCACGCCACGCTTGACCAGTTCAGGCAGGATCTCTGCGGCGTTACCCAACAGGGCGATGGAGATAGCCTTGCCTTCCTGGGTGTATTTGGCGATGCGCGCCAGGGCGTCGTCGAGGTCTGTGGCTTGCTCGTCGACATAGCGGCTGCTGAGGCGGAAATCGATGCTGACCTGCTGGCACTCGATGTTCAGCGAGCACGCGCCGGCCAGGGTTGCAGCCAGTGGTTGCGCGCCGCCCATGCCGCCGAGGCCGGCGGTGAGGACCCAACGGCCGGTCAGGTCGCTGTTGTAATGCTGGCGACCGGCTTCGACGAAGGTTTCGTAGGTGCCTTGGACGATGCCCTGGCTACCGATGTAGATCCAGCTGCCGGCGGTCATCTGGCCGTACATGGCCAGGCCCTTGGCATCCAACTCGTTGAAGTGTTCCCAACTGGCCCAGTGCGGCACCAGGTTGGAGTTGGCGATCAGCACGCGCGGGGCGTTGCTGTGGGTCTTGAACACGCCAACCGGCTTGCCGGATTGCACCAGCAGGGTTTCGTCATCATTCAGGTTGGTGAGGCTCTCGACGATCTGGTCATAGCACTCCCAGTTACGCGCCGCACGGCCGATACCGCCGTATACCACCAGTTCTTTAGGGTTCTCGGCCACTTGTGGGTCGAGGTTGTTCATCAGCATGCGCAGCGGCGCTTCAGTCAGCCAGCTTTTGGCGGTGAGCTTGTTACCGTGGGCGGCGCGGATTTCTACGTCACGGTACTTGGTTGGCTTAGTCACAAAAAACTCCTCGGCGATTGATGCGCATACTTTGTTGGTGCGAAGTGGGCTCTTACGCACACACCTTTACTTGTACATACAAGCATATGCAATCAAGCGGCCAACTTTCTAAGAGAGCTGTCGAGAATTTTTGGTGATGCGTGCTCGAGCCTTGGAAATTAAGCCTTATAGGCTTGATGAAATTTCTTACGGAAGGCTTTTGCTGCGAGGGAGGTTTGTCACGACAATGTAGTTCTGCGCCACGCTGGGGCATTCAGTAACAAACTGGTGCAGAGACTGGAAACAGATTTAATGTTCCCCACAAAACAATTGTGGGAGCTGGCAAGCCAGCCCCCACATTTTTTAACCGCGTGCGGTCAGTTCGATGATGCAGCTACGGCCGGCGACGGAAATATCCAATAGGCCAGTGTTACCGTCGATTTGCAGGCAATCGTGATGCCCCAATTTCTCGTCCAGCACCTTCACCTCATCGGCAACGCTGAACACCAACACCGTCTGCGCCGTACTGAAGAAACGCTGCACACCGTCGGTCCATTGCAGCCGCGCGTGGTAACGCTGCGGCGAATAGATCAGGTTGAAATCGCGGATGGGCCCTGTGATCAATCGGCACTCCACCTGGCTGTCACCCTTGAACGCAAAAGGTTGCAGCGGTAACAACCCGCGCTGTTCTTCGCCATCCACGGTCAGCACCATGCCGGCGCCTTTGATCACGGTGATCACCCGATGGTAGCCGGCGAAGATGGAAAAACCGCCCGATTGCGCAATATCCGCAATCGACAGGCGCCAGCCAAAGCCATCCAGGTCTACGCCGGCATCACGGGCAATTTCTTCGGTACTGCCGCCGCCGTTTTTCCAGGGCATGCGCACATAATCGGCAGCGCGCCAGACTTTTACGGAACTCATTTACTGAAACGTCCTTCCAGGCTGTGACGCGAGCCGGGGTGGATCAAACGTGCGGCCGTCACCGGCTGGCGGCCCGACCAGGTGCGTCGACGGATCAACAGGCACGGTTCGCTGGGCTCGATCTGCAGCAACTTGCATTCGGCGGCGTCAGCGAGGATCGCTTCGACCACGTGCTCGCCTTCGGTCAACGGTGCAACCTGGTTCAAGTAGGCGTAGGGCGTTTGCTGGGTGAAATCCTGTTGCAGGTATTCCGGGGCGACCAGTGCATTGACGAAACGGTCTTCGATTTGCACGGGAATATCATTCTCGAAGTGCACGATCAACGAGTGGAACACCCGCCCGCCTTCGCGCATTTCCAGCGCGACGGCGCGCTCGGAACCGGCAGCTTCTTCGCCCAAGGTGATGACTTGGCAGGTGTGTCGATGACCGCGAGAAGCGATCTCATCGGCAATATTGTGCACTTCAAACAGCGCGGACTGGCTCTTGGGCTCAGCGACGAAGGTACCGACGCCCTGCATGCGCACCAACAAGCCCTCGGCGGTGAGCTCGCGCAGGGCGCGGTTGATAGTCATGCGGCTGAAACCCAACTGGCTGACCAGTTCGCTCTCCGACGGCACACGGTAGTGAGGCGGCCAGTTGCCGTGGAGGATCTGCTGGCTGATCATTTGTTTGACGCGGGCATACAAGGGCGCCGGACTTTCGTCCATGTGGGCAGCCAGCGAAGACTTGGCAGGCGGAGTCGGCACAGGGAATCCTTGCAGGGGAAAAAGATGCATAGATTGCCGGAGTTTACCGAGCAGGCAAACGTCTGTATATGTATATACAAATAAACACACGACTGGGGTGCCTTGATCATGTCCGCTTTCTTTGCCGAACGCGCGCTGCTGCCTAATGGATGGGCCAACGATGTACGTCTTGAAATCAGCGCAGATGGGGTGCTGACAAGAGTTGAGGCCAATGCCAGCGCAGACGCTGCGGAACGGCTGAGAGGCCCGGTGTTGGCGGGCATGCCGAACCTGCACTCCCACGCTTTCCAGCGCGCAATGGCAGGTTTGGCAGAAGTGGCCGGAAACCCGAATGACAGTTTCTGGACCTGGCGCGATTTGATGTACCGCATGGTCGGCAAGATCAGTC
Source organism: Pseudomonas sp. EA_15y_Pfl1_P101 (assembly GCF_963970835.1). NCBI lineage: Bacteria > Pseudomonadati > Pseudomonadota > Gammaproteobacteria > Pseudomonadales > Pseudomonadaceae > Pseudomonas > Pseudomonas sp. EA_15y_Pfl1_P101. The sequence continues at coordinate 45,452 of NZ_CAXAPA010000010.1, forward strand.
CGGAGCAATTGCACGTCATCGCGCGCCAGCTGTACATCGAGATGCTCAAGGCCGGTTACACCTCGGTGGCCGAATTTCACTATGTGCACCACGATGTCAACGGCCAGCCGTATGCCGACCGCACGGAGCTGTCGCGGCAGATCAGCCAGGCAGCGACCAGCAGTGGCATTGGCCTGACATTGGTGCCTGTGCTTTACACCCACTCCGGGTTTGGCGGCCAGGCACCGAATGAAGGCCAGCGGCGGTTTATCAACAGCACTGAAAACTATCTGGACCTGCAGGCGCGGCTGAAACCGATCCTGGCGGCACAGCCGGCGCAGCAGTTAGGGTTGTGTTTCCACTCGCTGCGCGCCGTCACGCCCGAGCAAATCCATGCAGTGCTGGCCGCCAGCGACAAGGCGTGCCCGGTGCACATCCACATTGCCGAACAGCAGAAAGAAGTCGACGACTGCCTGGCCTGGAGCGGAAAGCGCCCGCTGCAATGGCTGTATGACAATGTCGAGGTGGATGAACGCTGGTGCCTGGTGCATGCCACGCATGCAGATCTTGAAGAGGTCACGCGCATGGCCAAGAGCCGCGCAATTGCCGGTTTGTGCCTGACTACCGAGGCTAACCTGGGTGACGGGATTTTCCCGGCCGTGGATTTTCTCGCCCAAGGCGGACGCTTGGGCATCGGTTCCGATAGCCATGTGTCACTGAGCGTGGTGGAGGAATTGCGCTGGCTCGAATATGGCCAGCGCCTGCGCGATCAAAGGCGTAACCGCCTGTATCGCAGTGATCAACCGATGGTGGGTCGCACGCTGTTTGACGCGGCGCTGGACGGCGGCGGCCAGGCATTGGGACAGCCGATTGGCCGATTGGAAGTGGGTAAACGTGCGGATTGGCTGGTACTGGATGGCAATGATCCGTACCTGGCGACGGCAAGCGAAGACGGGATTTTGAATCGCTGGTTGTTTGCCGGTGGGGATCGGCAGGTGCGTGATGTGCTGGTGAACGGGAAGTGGGTGGTGCGGGATGGGCGGCATGCCGGCGAGGAAGAAAGTAGCCGGGCGTTCACCCAAGTCTTGAGAGATTTGCTGAGTTAATAACCCCCTAAAACACATGTGGGAGCTGGCTTGCCAGCTCCCACATTTGAAAAACGGTGTTTTCGGGTTACTGCGAAGTCTTCGCCATCTGCTTGTCCGACATGCGCCAGATCAACCGCGTGGTGTCATAACCCTGCTGCCGCGCCCTGCTCAACAGGTCTTCGCGAGTGTCGGCGCTCACCGTAGGCGTGCGCGACAAAATCCACATGTACCGCCGGCTCGGGCTGCCAACAATCGCGGTCTTGTAGTCATCGCTGACATACAGCACCCAGTAATCGCCCTTGGCAACGCCCGGCAACAGTGCGGTAAACCAGTTATTGAATTCCACCCAAAGCTTGTCAGTCTTGCCCGGCACTTGCGGCGTAGCCGTGCCCTTGGCTTCTTCCCACTTCCACTCGGTCGTCAGGCAGCGGTTGAACACCGACATGTCGCCATCAGGCAGCAATGTGTAGCGGGCTTCGGACTGCGCGCAGTTGCGCTGGAAGTACATCGGCAATCGGGCCAACTCATACCAAGTGCCCTGATAACGCTTGAGGTTGACGTTGTTCGCAGTCTTGGGTTGCAGATCATCGCCAGAATGGCTGGCGCAGCCCGCCAAAAACAGGCTGGCGCAAAGGAACAAAACAAAACGGATCATTCTTCTTCTCCCGCAGGCTTTCGCCCCGGTTTACTTCAGGCCTTGCCCGGAAAACATCAGAACCTTGTCACCGGCATATTGCACGCTGATAAAGCTGTTTTTATCGCCCCAGGTGCAGCTGGACATGCCCAGTGCGCCGGAACAGTCAGTCGGCTGACCCAGCAGTGATTCCACTTCAGCCTTAGGCATGCCAGCGGAAAGCTTCGCGTAATTTTCTTGGTTGACCTTGCTGCAAGCGGCCAACAGCACGCAAAAGGTCAGCAAGGCGAGACGACGTAACGACATGGAAAAACTCCTGGAGGGACTAAGCAGAATGGGGGTCTGCCAGAAGCTTAGAAGGGAAAAGGGGTTTCTGGTTCCCGACGAACGAAAACAAAAAAGCCCCGAAAACGCTGAAACGTTTCGGGGCTTCTTTAAGGGTGAACCGGCGCCCAAAAACGCCGATCACTTATCGCCGCAACTTACTGCTTGTGGTAAGCCGTCACACGCTCAACTTCTTCTTTCGAACCCAGGAATACCGCCACACGCTGGTGCAGGCCTTCAGGCTGAATGTCGAGGATACGCTGGTGGCCGTCGGTGGACGCGCCGCCTGCCTGCTCAACCAGGAAGGACATCGGGTTGGCTTCGTACATCAGGCGCAGTTTGCCTGGCTTGGACGGCTCGCGGCTGTCGCGTGGGTACATGAACAAGCCACCACGGGTCAGGATGCGGTGCACGTCGGCCACCATCGCGGCGACCCAACGCATGTTGAAGTTTTTCTTCAACGGGCCTTCTTCGCCGGCCATCAACTCGCCCACGTAGCGGGTCACAGGTTCTTCCCAGTGGCGCTGGTTGGACATGTTGATCGCGAATTCCTGGGTGGACGCAGGAATGGTGATGTCTTCGTGGGTCAGTACGAAACTGCCCATTTCTCGGTCCAGGGTGAAGCCTTTGACGCCGTCGCCCAGGGTCAGTACCAGCATGGTCTGCGGGCCGTAGATCGCGTAACCCGCCGCGACCTGTTCGGTGCCAGGCTGCAGGAAGGCCTTTTCGTTCAGGGCCTCGTTCTGGCTCAAGTACTCGTTAGGGCAACGCAATACCGAGAAGATGGTGCCGACGGGAGCGTTGATATCGATGTTGGACGAGCCGTCCAGTGGGTCGAACACCAGCAGGTACGCGCCTTTCGGGTACTTGCCCGGGATCTGGTAGGCATTGTCCATTTCTTCGGACGCCATGCCGGCCAGGTGACCGCCCCATTCATTGGCTTCGAGCAGGATCTCGTTGGAGATGACGTCGAGCTTCTTCTGCACTTCGCCCTGCACGTTTTCAGTGCCCATGCTGCCCAGGACACCACCCAGTGCGCCTTTGGACACGGCGTGGCTGATTTCCTTGCAAGCACGCGCCACCACTTCGATAAGGAAGCGCAGATCGGCAGGCGTGTTGTTGCTGCGGGTCTGCTCGATCAAATAGCGACTCAAGGTAACGCGGGACATGTAAGGCTCCGGAGAATGGGGGGCTTGAAAACCCGCGCAGTTTAGCGCGAGTCGGGGCGTATTTCCTCCTATCAGAGGATTTAAACCCAATAGAGTTCATGGACTTTATTTAACGTGCCACCGGCGGCTTGCGCAGCAAACTGTAGGCCATGGCGCCCAGTGCCGCCACGCCGAGCAGTAACACGGCCCAAAGCCCGAGTTTTCTCCAGTTCGTGCCGGCATCGGCAGCCGCTACGATCGGCGGCGACGTCACGGCGACTTCCCCGGCGACTTTCGCTTGTCCCAATGTCTTGAGACGCTCGGCGCTGTAGTCAGGGATCAGGGTCGAAAGCGCAAGGTTCGCCCCCTTGACCGACGCATTCCCCAGCGCCAGTGTAAACGGCGGCTCGCCCCGGGCCAGGAACACCAACTGCGTGGCGCGCACCGCAAAACGCAGCGCTGGCGCTTCAATGCCCAGGCCGCCGCCGCGTTCATCCACTGCCAACTTGAGTTCGGCGACCGTTTGGCCCGGCAGCTGCAATTCATCCTGCACCACGTCCCGGCCATTCTGGGTCAGGCGATACAGCACGCCATTGCTCAGGGGCTGCCACGCCTGTTTGCTGTCCCTACGCCCCGCCAGCGTAACGGGCGCCAGCGTGTTGGCTTGCTTCAATTCGATGCGCAGCCGCTCGATGCTCAGCCCCGCGGGCAACTGCCAGCTGTATTCCCCAGCCTTTAACCGTGTACCCGCCAAGGGTTGCGACCACACCAACGGCATCGGCAGGCTGCTGCTGGTCGCGCTCACCAGCTTTGCCGAGGTCAGCAGCGGCGCCGCCTGGCCTTGCCAGACAAGACGCAGGTAACGCGCCGATTGCCCAGGCAAGTTCACGTCATGCTGCTCGACCCGTTCGTCGGCGAATGACAAGCGCGCCACCTGCCCATCGCCCCAGGCTTGCCAGTGCTGCAAGTCATCACTGGCCTCAATGCTGAAACGCTGGAAGCCCTCTTGCTCGCGGCTCCAGTCCAGGCTCAATCGCTGCAACGGTGCCTTGATCGCACTGGCGTCCAATACCCAGCCGCGCAGCACTTGCTTGCCGGGTTTTGGCGCGGTAGACGGTTTTATTTCCACCAAGGTGCCTGTGGTGGTGGCTTTCATCACCACGTCGGGCAGGGCTTGCTGGGTGTCGGCGGCGTACAGCGGGAACCACTTAACGTCGGTGACGTTGCGGCTTTCGGTGCGCTGCGAAGATTGGCGCGACAACGCATAGGCCTGCGGCTCGCCGGCGGCGTTGAACACCCGCACATCGCTGAGATCAGCCTGGCGCGCGCTCAATTGCACGGCCAGTGGCAGTTCCAGGCGATACCAGGGCCCGCTGCCGCTCACGGCCAGCGGCACCTGGGTGGTGAAGTCGGACGGACCTTCCTGTGCAAAGGCTGCCGAACACGCCATCCATACCGCCAACCCACTCAGTTTCAGCTTGCCCATCAAGAAGACGCTCCCTCGGTTTCAGTCACAGGTTCAACGCGTTTTGGCGGCAGCGGCGCAAAGTAGCCCACCACCAGCAACAACCCGCCCACACCGATAAACGACACAATCCGCGCCAGGCCGCCACGGTTGCTCAGTTCGACAAAGAACAGTTTGGCCACCACCACCGCAATCAGCGCCGCGCCGATCAGCCACACTTCGCGACGATGGCGCAGGTGACCGCCGATCATCAGGCCAAGGGCGATCAAGGTCCAGACGATCGATAGGCCGGCCTGCACCAGCATCGACGCCAGCAACGCATCCAATTGAAACGGCACGCCGCCCCAATGATGAGCGGTGCGCATCACCAACGCCGTAAAGAAGGCGAACAGCGAGACACCCGCCACGCCCTGGGCGATCAATTCAATACGCGGCCCACGCTCAGGCGCCGCACTGCGCGACCACAGGTAAATGCCCAGCAGCGCGAACAACAAGCCCAGATCCAACGGGTTGAGCAGCGGAACATAAGGCAACGGCTCGGCCGTGCCGTCGCTGAAGCTGTTCGCCAGCCAGAACCACCCCAACATCAGCACTGCCAGCGGTAGCGCGGCCAGCACACGGTATTCCCTTGGGTACGCCGACACCGGCCATGGCCAACGGCGTGGCGCGGCGGCCAGCACCAGGTACAGGCTTGGCAGAATCGCCCAGCCCAGCCAGCGCCAGGCGTTGTACTCGCTCGACAGCACCAGCAGGCCGTAACGCACCTCCAGCGCCAGCACGCCGATCAGCATCCAGCAGCCCACTACGTGCGCCGCGCTCAGTACCTTGGAAGGAACCACCGCCGCCAAACGCCGCAGCGAGATGAAATGCACCACGAACACCGCTAACCAAGCCAGCCAACCGTACTGCGCCGCCGGGTGGTAATAGTTATGCGCAGACACCAGCAACACCGCACCGGCCGCCGGCATCAACAAAGTGCAGAGCATGCCCAACGACGCCCAGCGCAGTCGCTCGGACAGAAACGCCCAGATCGCCACGCTTACCGCTGCGATGCCCAGCAAAAACGAGCCCTGCAGTGCTTGCGGGATAAACCGCAACACTTCACCGACCAATGCCAGCGTCCACCAGGCCGCGCCCCACACCAGCAGCACGTCGGACAGGCGCTGCAGTTTCAACACGGCAAACACCGGCGCGTGGGGTTTGCGCTGCAAGCGCCAGGCACCGACCAGTGCCGCCAGGCCCAGCACCATCGGCGTCCAGAAACCGCTGTGGGCCAACGGACGCAGACCCTCACGGGTCAACGGGCCAAGCAACTCCGGCACCGCCAATAGGAACGAGCCGCCGCCGATCACTTGCAGCAGCAAGCCGAACACAAAGCTGACGCGTTGTTGCAGGTACAGGCTCAGCCAGATGATCAACAAACCGCTGGCCGCCCACACGCCGCTCGCGCGTTCCCAAGGCAAGACGAACAGCACCGCGAGATTGATCAGTACAAGACCCGCCAGCAGAACCACCGACAAGCCACGCAGCAGCCGCACGTCGCTGCGAACCATGTCATCGCGCGCAGCCAGGAGCATGCCGCCAATCAACGCCAGGCCGATCAGCGAGGCCGTGAGCAAGCCACTCCAACCCGCATTAAATACCGCCGCCCCGTCACCGCCCTGCAAGCGCAGCAGGAACAACGCGCCGCCCAGCAACTGCACGGCGAATGCGCTGAACAGGAAGGTCCGCGAACCAATGCGCAGGCCGACAAACAGCGTCGCCAGGCCGGCGATTGCCCAACTGACGGCCGTGCTTTGAGTATTCAGCAGCAAGGGTGCGAGCAGGTACAAAAAGCTCAAGCCAAGGCCCGCCAGCACGGCCAGGCCTTTGCGCTCCCAATCTGTCGCCTGTTCGGAGGATGCCTTGCGCAACTGATCAAAGCTGAACAGCAACGCCGCGCCCAGCAGCACCGCGCCTAATGGCGCGCCGGCGAGCAAGCTATGTTCGCCGAGGTGCAGTTCACGGAGAAAAGCCAGCGCCGAACCCAATTGCAGTAACACGCCAAATGCTCGCGCCAGTGGCCGCTGTTGACGCAAGCCGAGCCAGAAAATCCCAGCGCCCTCCACCGCCCAGGCCGCAGCCGTCCAGCGCGCATCCAGCCCGAGGGGAATCGCCAGGCTGGCGAAGATCACACCCAGGGCCAGGCAGGTCTCCGCCAAGAGCAAGGCGCGCCCGCCGCTCAGCAGCCGAGCCAACCCCATGTAGATGACGCCCAAGCCCAGCGCGCTGAAGGCGGCGGCGAATTCCACGTGCTGCACCAGCGCGAACTGCAAGCCAAAACCTACCAGCGGCGGACCGAACAACATGCTGCCGTCGACATAATCACCCTTGGCCGCCGACCAGCGCAGCAGCGCGCCACGGCTGTCATCCTCGGGCGCGTCGCTCATCTCCAGCAATTTTCGCCGGGCGAACAATAGGCCGATGGTCAGGTACATCAGGAAAAACAGAATCAGGAACGGTTCGGTGCTCCACAGCAATTGCGGCGTGTAGGAGCGCAGCCCCCAGGCGAAGCCGATACCAAAGGTGCCGACAAAGCCGATCAGGTTGAGCAAACGCCAGGCCTTGAACCAGGCGATGGCGAGGATGCCGGCATTCAGCAGGGCGAAGTAACTGAATAGCGCGACATGGTTACCGGCACCGGTAGACGTGAGGATGGGCGCCGCAAAGCCGCCGAGCGCCGCCGCAGAGGCCAGCCCCAAGGCATCCTGGGTGATTGCCAGGATCGCCGAAAACACCGTGACGGCCACCAGCAAACCCAGCGCCGCACTCGGGTCTATCAACGGATGCAAACGCATCGCAGCAAACACCGTCAGGTACAACACTGCGATCCCGGTGCCTTGCAACATCAAGCCGTAGCTGCTGTTACGCCGCCGCAGCCACCAGCCCAGGCCGAGTAGGCCTAACGCCGCAGCGGCAACCCCGGCGTAACGCACCTCGATCGGCACCACCATGCCTTCGGTGGCGTAACGCAGCAGGAAGGCCAGGCCGAGAAACAGCAGCACCACGCCAACCCGCAGCACGGTATTGCCGCCAAACAGCCAATTGCGTGCGCCACTGATGGCGCGTTCGATCAAGTTGGGGCCACGAGGAATGGCAGGTGCTTGAGGGCGCGGAGTTGGGGCAGGCGTCCAGGCGTCGGCCGGCAGCGGCTGGCTCGGTTTGGCGACCGTGGCGACAGGTGTGATGTCGGCAGGCAGCTCCCAAACAAGCTCTGGGGCTTGGGTAATAGGTGTCGGCTCGGGGATGGGTGTTTCGGCGATGACACTGCTCGTCGGCGCGGGCACTTCCAGTTGCCGCAAGCGTTCGCCCAGCGCTATCAGCGACTTTTGCGTGGTTTCCAACTGACGCGCCTGCTGGTCCGCTTGGGCCGACAGCTTAGCCAGGCGAATTGCCTGGCCGATGCCGAGCCCCAACAGCGCACCGATGCCCGCGTCACTGAACGACTCATCGAGCGTCCAGCCGAGCGCAAGGCCAATCAGCATGAAAATCCATTGCATGGTCGATATCCCTAAGCAAACCGTGGCCTAGTATATCGACGCGGACTCAATGTGGGAGCGGCGGTGCGAAGATTCGACTTGCTCGCGCAAGCGGTGTATCAGCCGACATACTCGTTAACTGATACAGCGTATTCGCGAGCAAGCCCGCACACATTTTGTATTGCAGCGTTTAGTCGAGCGCTTTCCAGATCTCTGTGGCGTACTCGCGGATCGTCCGGTCCGAAGAGAACCACCCCATCCGCGCGGTATTGAGCACCGCCGAACGCCACCACGCCTTGGAATCATGCCAATGCGCTTCGACCCGCGCCTGGGCGTCCCAGTACGAGTCGAAGTCGGCACACACCAGGAAGCGGTCGTAGTCGATCAACCCGTCGATCAGCCCGACATACCGGCCCGGATCATCCGGCGAGAACACCCCGCCGCGAATCGCTTGCAGCACATCGCTGAGGCGATTGGACGCTGCAATGTCCTGCCCGGCGTTGAATTCACCGGCGTGTTTACGCGCTTCCACCTCCTGCGCGCTGAGGCCGAAGATAAACATATGCTCGGCGCCGACGCGCTCATGCATTTCCACGTTCGCGCCGTCCATGGTGCCGATGGTCAACGCACCGTTGAGACCGAACTTCATGTTGCTGGTGCCCGAGGCTTCAAAGCCGGCGGTGGAAATCTGCTCCGACAAATCCGCTGCCGGGATGATGCTTTCCGCCAGGCTGACGTTGTAGTTGGGCAGGAACACCACCTTGAGCAAACCGCGCACGGTCGGGTCGTTGTTAACGGTTCGCGCGATGTCGTTGGTCAACTTGATGATCAACTTGGCCTGGTGATAACTCGCCGCCGCTTTACCCGCGAAGATCTTCACACGCGGCACCCAGTCGGTGCCCGGTTCGGCACGGATAGCCTGGTAGAGCGCCACCGTGTGCAGCAGGTTCAGCAGTTGGCGCTTGTATTCGTGAATCCGCTTGACCTGCACGTCGAACATCGCCGCCGGGTTGATCGCGATCCCCAGCCGTTCGTGAATGAGGTCCGCCAGTGCGCGCTTACTGTGCAGGCGCTGATCGGCGAAGGCTTTGCGGAAGGTCTGCTTCTCGGCGAAGGTTTCCAGCTCGCCCAGGCGCGTTTCCATGTTGTCGAGAATGTCCGGGCCCAATGCGCCCACGAGCATCGACGTGAGTTTCGGGTTGGCCTGGTACAGCCAGCGGCGGAAGGTGATGCCGTTGGTTTTGTTGTTGATGCGCTCCGGGTACAGCTTGTGCAGCTCGGAGAACACCGTGTTGCGCATCAACTGGGTGTGCAAACCCGACACACCGTTGACGCTGTGGGAGCCGAGGAATGCCAAGTTGCCCATGCGCACGCGGCGGCCGTTGTCTTCTTCAATCAGCGATACGGCGCGCAATACGTCGAAATCGTGGACGCCCTTGGCGCGCAGCGAGTCGATGTGCTGGGCGTTGATCAGGTAGATGATCTGCATGTGCCGGGGCAGCATGCGTTCCATCAAGCCGACAGGCCAGGTTTCCAATGCCTCGGGCAACAGGGTGTGGTTGGTGTAGGAAAGGGTTTCGACGGTGACGTCCCACGCCGCTTCCCACGGAATGTCGTGCAAGTCGACCAATTGGCGCATCAACTCGGCCACGGCGATGGACGGGTGGGTATCGTTGAGCTGGATCGCGGCGTGTTCGCCCAGGCTCAGCACCGAGCCGTGCATGTTCTTGTGACGACGCAGCAGATCCTGCAGCGAGGCCGAGACGAAGAAGTATTCCTGGCGCAGGCGCAGTTCCTGCCCCGCTTCGGTGCTGTCCGCAGGGTAAAGCACCCGGGAGATGCTTTCAGCGCGGGCCACTTCGGCGACGGCGCCCAAGTGGTCACCGGCGTTGAAACGCTCCAGGTGCAGGTCTTCCACTGCGCGAGCACGCCACAGGCGCAAGGTATTGACACTCGCGCCGCGCCAGCCGACCACCGGGGTGTCGTAGGCAACCGCGCGTACGGTTTCGCTCGGCGTCCACACTTGGATCAGCTTGCCGGAAGCATCCGGCAGGGTTTCGACGCTGCCGCCAAAACCGATCGGGTAAATCACTTCGGCCCGTTCGAATTCCCATGGGTTGCCGAAATCCAGCCAGCGTTCGGTTTGCTCCTGTTGCCAGCCATCGACAATCGCCTGGCGGAACAGGCCGTGCTCATAACGAATGCCATAACCGTGACCCGCAATGCCCAACGTCGACATGCTTTCCATAAAGCACGCGGCCAGGCGGCCCAGACCACCGTTGCCAAGCGCCGCATCGGGCTCCAGCAGGCGGATGCGCTCAAGATCGACGCCCAGCTCCGAGAGTGCGTCGCGCGCGATCTCCAGCACGCCAAGGTTGCTCAGGCTGTCGTAGAGCAAACGACCGATGAGGAATTCCAGGGAAAGGTAATAAACGCGCTTTTGACCTTTGCGGTAAATGCGCCGCGTATGGTCCATCCAGTGGTCGACCATCTGGTCGCGTGCGGCCAGGGCAATGGCTTCGAACCAGTCGTGGTCGAAGGCGTGATCCGGGTCCTTGCCCACCGCGTAGGTGAGTTTGGTCAAGACGGCATCGCGAAATGCGGCTACCTCTGCTTCTCGTGCAAGTGGTTCCTGAGACATCAATTGCGACCTCGGGCGAGATAGAAGGAGTTGCTAGAGCCTAGACGGTCTGACAGAAGGTAGACGCTCTGGTTCGTCAGTTTTTTAACGCATTCACCTATACAGGATTTTAATGCAGGGGCCGTGCCTGCTTTTACCCCTACCCACCTTCGAGCAGAAACCCGGAAAATATTGTTCAAAAAATCACCAATCCCGGTATCATCGCGCGCCCGGACACAGCCCCACCTTTTTGGAACCCTGATGAAGCCTCAACTGATCGCCGCCGCGGAACTCGACCGCCTTGAAACGTGGCAGAAATATTCCGCGCACATGTGCGGTGGTTGCGTGTCCAGCTGCTGCACGCTGCCGGTCGAAGTGAAGATCAAAGACCTGATCCGCATCGGCATCGTCGATGAGTTCGAACTGGGCGACCCGGCGAAGAACATCGCCAAGCGCTTGCAGAAGGAAGGCATCGTCGAGCGTTTCAATTCCAAGTCAGAAATTTTCACCCTGCAGCGCATGAGCAACAACGATTGCCTGTACCTGGATCGTAAGACGCGCTTCTGCACTATTTATGACAAACGCCCGGATACTTGCCGCAATCACCCGAAGATCGGGCCGCGGCCTGGGTATTGCGCGTATAAGCCGAAAGAAGTAGTGCGCGAGACTAAGTTCAAGACCCTCGACAAATTCTGATCTGGATTTTGTGGTGTTCTGACGGGCCTCTTCGCGAGCAAGCCCGCACACACTTGACCGCGCTCATCCTGAAACAACGCGGTCGAATGTGTGGGGGCTTGCTCGCGAAAGGGTCGGCACAAACACCACACAAACTGCAGACATAAAAAAACGCCCCCGGCCTTTCGACCGGGGGCGTTTTTCATTCAGCCTGAGTTAACTCAGTTCTTGGCTTTCTTGGCAGCGCGGGTACGCTCGCCTTCGTCCAGGATCTTCTTACGCAGGCGGATCGACTTAGGCGTAACTTCGCACAGCTCGTCGTCCTGGATGAATTCCAGGGCCTGTTCCAGGGTGAAGCGAACAGGTGGAACCAGAGCGATGGTTTCGTCTTTACCCGAAGCACGCATGTTGTCGAGCTTCTTGCCTTTGGTTGGGTTGACGCCCATGTCGTTGTCACGGCTGTTCAGACCAACGATCTGGCCGTTGTAGATCTCTTGACCGTGTTCAACGAACAGCTTGCCACGCGCCTGGAGGGTTTCCAGGGAGTAGGTCAGTGCCTTACCTGTTTCAACCGAGACCAGAACACCGTTCTGACGGCCAGACATATCGCCGGACTTCATGGTGTCGTAGCGATCGAAGATCGAGGTCAGGATGCCAGCACCGTTGGTCAGGGTCAGGAACTGGTTACGGAAACCGATCAGACCACGCGCAGGGATGTTGTATTCCAGACGTACACGGCCTTTGCCATCCGGCACCATGTTGGTCAGGTCGCCCTTACGCAGACCCATCTCTTCCATCACCTTGCCCTGGGATTCTTCCGGGGTGTCGATGGTGACGTTTTCGAACGGTTCCTGCTTCACGCCGTCAACCTGACGGATGATCACTTCTGGACGACCAACGCCCATTTCGAAGCCTTCGCGACGCATGGTTTCGATCAGTACCGAGAGGTGCAGTTCACCACGGCCGGAAACCTTGAACTTGTCAGCCGAGTCGCCTTCTTCAACGCGCAAAGCAACGTTGTACAGCAGCTCTTTGTCCAGACGTTCCTTGATGTTACGGGAAGTCACGAACTTGCCTTCTTTACCGCAGAAAGGCGAGTCGTTTACCTGGAAGGTCATGGAAACGGTTGGCTCGTCAACGGTCAGAGGCTTCATCGCCTCGACGTTGTCCGGCTGGCACAGGGTGTCGGAGATGAACAGCGAGTCCATACCGCTCACGCAAACGATGTCGCCTGCGAAAGCTTCTTCAACGTCGATACGGTGAAGACCGTGGTGACCCATGAGCTTCAGGATACGGCCGTTACGCTTCTTGCCGTCGGCGCCGATGGCGACAACCGGGGTGTTCGGCTTGACGCTACCACGAGCGATACGGCCAACGCCGATAACACCCAGGAAGCTGTTGTAGTCCAGTGCCGAGATTTGCATCTGGAACGGGCCTTCACGGTCAACCTTCGGTGGTGGAACGTGGTCAACAATCGCCTGGTACAGCGGGGTCATGTCTTCCGCCATGGCGGTGTGTTCCAGACCGGCAATACCGTTCAGGGCCGAGGCGTAGATAACCTGGAAGTCCAGTTGCTCTTCGGTAGCACCCAGGTTGTCGAACAGGTCGAAAATCTGGTCCAGAACCCAGTCCGGACGTGCGCCTGGACGGTCAACCTTGTTGATGCACACGATCGGACGCAGGCCGGCTTCGAAAGCCTTCTTGGTCACGAAACGGGTTTGCGGCATAGGGCCGTCTTGAGCGTCAACCAGCAGCAGAACGGAGTCAACCATCGACATTACGCGTTCTACTTCGCCGCCGAAGTCGGCGTGGCCCGGGGTATCCACGATGTTGATGTGGTAGCCGTTCCAGTTGATAGCGGTGTTTTTAGCCAGGATGGTAATACCGCGCTCTTTTTCCTGGTCGTTGGAGTCCATCACGCGCTCGTCGTTGAGCTCGTTGCGCTCCAGGGTGCCGGATTGACGCAAGAGTTTGTCTACCAGGGTGGTTTTACCATGGTCAACGTGAGCAATGATGGCGATGTTACGTAGATTTTCGATCACTTGTGTATCTCGATCAGAGGATTCGGTGTGCTGACAGGTCGTGGCAGCGATTTACAGTAGAGTCAGGCCTTGCCGTTACAGCTTGACGGCAGAGTCGGGGGGCCGGTGACGCAGGCCACAGGCAAACAGCCCCGGGCTCTTAGCTCGGTCGATAAACGCGCACATTGGCATACCCCTCACTGAGCAAATGGTGGGCATGCAGGCGACTCATCACGCCTTTGTCGCAATACAACAGGTACTGACGGCTGTTATCCAGTTCCTTGAAACGCGCGTTCAATGCATAAAACGGCAGCGTTTGTACGTCGATGCCGGCGATTTCCAGCGGCTCATCCTCGGCGGCATCCGGGTGACGGATGTCGACGACGATCTGGCCAGCCAGGGCTTCGCTGACTTCTTCGATCTTCACGTCCTGGCCCAGTTCGTCGATTACGCGATCGATCGGGACCATTTTGGCGTTCTCAAGCGCACGCTCAAGAATCGCCATGTCGAACTGTTGTTCTTCGTACTCCACGCGGTTGCGCTTGGCGTGGGTCTTGGGGTTCACCGAGATGACCCCGCAATATTCCGGCATATGCTTGGCGAAATCAGCGGTACCGATTTCTTCGGCCAGGTCGATGATGTCCTGCTTGTGACTGGCGATCAGCGGGCGTAGCACCAGCTTTTCGGTCACGCAATCGATCAGCGACAGGTTCGGCAGCGTCTGGCTGGACACTTGGGAGATCGCCTCACCGGTCACCAGCGCGTCGATCTGCAACTGATCGGCGATTCGCGACGCAGCGCTCAACATCATACGCTTCAAAACTACGCCCATATGACTGTTATCGACTTTACCGAGAATTTCGCCCAACACTTCCTCAAACGGCACGCTTACAAATAGCACGCGTTGGGAGCTGCCGTATTTCTTCCAGATAAAGTGCGCAACTTCCATCACGCCCAATTCGTGTGCACGCCCGCCCAGGTTAAAGAAGCAGAAGTGGCTCATCAGGCCGCGGCGCATGATCTGGTAAGCCGCCACCGTGGAATCGAAACCGCCGGACATCAATACCAGGGTCTGTTCCAGGGCGCCCAGCGGGTAGCCACCGATGCTGTTGTGCTGGCTGTGGATCACAAACAACCGTTGGTCGCGAATTTCCATGCGCACTTCAATTTGCGGCGCTTTGAGGGAAATTCCAGCGGCGCCGCACTCGCGACGCAGCTTGCTGCCAACGTATTTTTCGACGTCCATGGAGCTGAAGGTGTGCTTGCCGGCACGCTTACAACGCACCGAAAAAATCTTGCCTTCAAGCTCGCTGCCGAAGTGCTGTTTGCACTTCTCGGTGATGTCGTCGAAGTCGCCCAGCGGGTACTCGTCCACCTGCAGGAAATGCGCGATGCCCGGCATGCAGCTCAGGCGCTCGGTCATGTCTTTCAAGGCTTTGGGCTCGGTAATACGGGTTTCCAGCTCGAGGTTGTCCCACACACCATTCACCACCACAGCCGGGTCCAGATCGCGGAGCACGGCACGGATGTTCTTGGCCAATTGACGGATGAAACGCATCCGTACCGGTCGGCTTTTGATGGTGATTTCGGGGAAGACTTTAACGATTAATTTCATGGAAACAGCGCGCGCCGGGCCTGCTGAAAAAGGGGGGCGCGGATTATAGCGGAAATCGCTCACGGTTTAACCAGTTAATATGCAAAGCACAGACAGCGCACTAAATAGGTGCGCCAACCCTCCGCTGCGCCACATTTCAGTGCGCAGATTTTACGCTTTTGTCGCAATGCACCTTTATAGGGGCGTTTTTAGATCAAAAAACCCATGTTGGCGCACTGGCATGCAATTTGCTCTCTTGTGAGGCAGGTTGCCATGGCGGAGTATCCGCGCCGGCATCACCCACATTCTAAGGGCTACTCCACTATCCAGCCCGAAGCCACCCGGAGGACACTATGTCGAAGTCGGTTCAACTCATCAAAGATCATGACGTTAAATGGATTGATCTGCGCTTCACGGACACCAAAGGCACTCAGCACCACGTGACCATGCCGGCTCGCGACGCGCTGGATGATGCTTTCTTTGAAGAAGGCAAAATGTTCGACGGCTCCTCCATCGCTGGCTGGAAAGGCATCGAAGCCTCCGACATGATCCTGATGCCGGACGACAGCACTGCCGTGCTGGACCCGTTCACCGAAGAGCCAACCCTGATCCTGGTTTGCGACGTGATCGAGCCTTCGACCATGCAAGGCTACGACCGCGACCCACGTGCGATCGCCAAGCGTGCCGAGGAATACCTGAAGTCCACCGGTATCGGCGACACCGTATTCGTAGGCCCGGAGCCAGAATTCTTCATCTTCGACCAGGTCAAGTTCAAGTCCGACATCTCCGGTTCGATGTTCAAGATCTACTCCGAACAAGGTTCGTGGATGTCCGACCAGGACGTCGAAGGCGGCAACCATGGCCACCGTCCAGGTATCAAAGGTGGCTACTTCCCGGTTCCGCCATTCGACCATGACCACGAAATCCGTACCTCCATGTGCAACGCCATGGAAGACATGGGCCTGGTCATCGAAGTGCACCACCACGAAGTGGCCACTGCCGGTCAGAACGAAATCGGTGTGAAGTTCAACACCCTGGTGGCCAAGGCTGACGAAGTTCAAACCCTGAAGTACTGCGTACACAACACTGCCGTGGCTTACGGCCGTACCGCGACCTTCATGCCTAAGCCGCTGTACGGCGATAACGGTTCGGGTATGCACGTTCACTTGTCCATCGCCAAAGAGGGCAAGAACACTTTCGCTGGCGAAGGTTATGCCGGCCTGTCCGACACCGCCCTGTACTTCATCGGCGGCATCATCAAGCACGGTAAGGCCCTGAATGGCTTCACCAACCCATCGACCAACTCCTACAAGCGTCTGGTCCCAGGTTTCGAAGCACCGGTAATGCTGGCTTACTCGGCACGTAACCGTTCCGCCTCGATCCGTATTCCTTACGTCTCCAGCCCTCGTGCTCGCCGTATCGAAGCGCGCTTCCCGGATCCAGCAGCTAACCCATACCTGGCCTTCGCTGCCTTGGTAATGGCTGGCCTGGACGGTATCCAGAACAAGATCCACCCAGGCGACGCCGCCGACAAAAACTTGTACGACCTGCCGCCTGAAGAGGCCAAAGAGATCCCACAAGTGTGTGGCAGCCTGAAAGAAGCCCTGGAAGAGCTGGACAAGGGCCGCGCGTTCCTGACCAAAGGCGGCGTGTTCAGCGACGACTTCATCGACGCTTACATCGGCCTGAAAAGCGAAGAAGAAATCAAGGTTCGCACCTTCGTACACCCACTGGAATACGAGCTGTACTACAGCTGCTGATCCGGTAGCGCTGCTTAAGGTGGCGTGATGAAAAAAGACCTCCTTCGCGGAGGTCTTTTTTTTGCCCGCAATAGGTGAAAAATGTGGAAGCGGGCTTGCCCGCGATAGCGTACTGCCCGCCACCTGATGTATGACTGACCCACCGCCATCGCGGGCAAGCCCGCTCCCGCAGGAGATCACCTTTGAAATACCGACTTTTGTTCGCTCTGCTATTCGTCAGTGCCGGTGCGAACGCCGCGCCGCCTACCCTTGATCCGCTGCTCAACAGCATCGCCGAGCGACTGGAGATTGCCGACCAAGTGGCGTTAAGCAAATGGGACAGCAAAAAGCCCGTAGAAGACAAAAAGCGCGAGCAAGAGGTAATCGCCAGCGTGGTCGCCCAGGCACCGAGCTACAAGCTGGACCCTGGCGCCGCCGAGCAGTTTTTCTCGGCGCAGATCGAAGCGAACAAACTGGTGCAGTACACCCACCTGTCCGATTGGCAGTTCCAAGGCAAGGCGCCTGACGATCCACGCCCGGACTTGGTCAAGCAGATTCGCCCGCAGCTGGATGAACTGCAAAAACACCTGCTGCAGCAACTAGCCGATTTCACTCCCCAGCGCACTGACCCGCAGTGCCCGCAATGGCTGGCCCAGGCGGTACACGAGCCGCTGAACGACCCTCTGCGCCAACTGGCAATGATCCGTGCCACCGCCGAGCTGTGCATCTTCAAAGGCTAAAGCCTGCAAACCCAATCAAAAAGGTGGGGCGGGCTTGCTCGCTCCCACATTTTTGATTGGGTGCATTCAAGAACTATATCGGGCGCCTCCTGAACAACCTTCACAGATCCGCACTATATTGGTGCGATACGCTGCACCCTTCCCACCTGTTCAGCCCATTTTGGTTCGAAACTACCCGAGCAAGCTGGCAGAACGCCACAGTTTCGCGCCTTAACCCGCCATTTCAGGGCTTGCACGCTTCTTTTCGGAGCCTTGGTTTGGTTTTTGCATTTTCCTTGTATCAGCGTGTGCCTCAAGCCCGCGCCTTGCTCCAAAAGAGGTCCTGATGACCATCAGTGATGCACTGCACCGTTTGTTACTCGACAACCTGACCACCGCGACCATCCTGCTCAATGGCGACTTGCGTCTTGAGTACATGAACCCGGCGGCGGAAATGCTCCTGGCCATCAGCGGCCAGCGCAGCCATGGGCAGTTCATCAGCGAGCTGTTCACCGAGTCGGCCGAAGCCTTGAGCTCGCTGCGCCAGGCGGTGGAGCAGGCACATCCATTCACCAAGCGTGAAGCGATGCTCACCGCCCTCACCGGCCAGACGCTGACTGTCGACTACGCGGTGACCCCGATCCTGAGCAACGGCGCCACCCTGCTGTTGCTTGAAGTGCATCCTCGCGATCGCCTGCTGCGCATTACCAAGGAAGAAGCGCAGCTGTCCAAACAGGAAACCAGCAAGATGCTGGTGCGCGGCCTGGCCCATGAGATCAAGAACCCCCTCGGCGGCATTCGCGGTGCAGCGCAACTGCTGGCCCGCGAGCTGCCGGAGGAACACCTCAAGGACTACACCAACGTCATCATCGAAGAAGCCGACCGCCTGCGTAACCTGGTGGACCGCATGCTCGGCTCCAACAAGCTGCCGTCCCTTGCGATGACCAACGTGCACGAAGTACTTGAGCGCGTCTGTCATCTGGTCGAGGCCGAAAGCCAGGGCTGCATCACCTTGGTGCGCGATTACGACCCGAGCATTCCCGACGTATTGATCGACCGCGAGCAGATGATCCAGGCGGTGCTCAATATCGTGCGCAACGCCATGCAGGCCATCAGCAGCCATAACGAGCTGCGCCTGGGCCGCATCAGCCTGCGCACCCGCGCCCTGCGCCAGTTCACCATCGGCCATGTGCGCCATCGCCTGGTGACCAAGGTCGAGATCATCGACAACGGCCCGGGCATTCCTGCGGAACTGCAGGAAACCATTTTCTTTCCCATGGTCAGCGGCCGCCCGGACGGTACCGGGTTGGGCCTGGCCATTACCCAGAACATCATCAGCCAGCACCAGGGTCTGATCGAATGTGAGAGCCATCCTGGCCACACCACGTTCTCGATCTTTCTGCCTCTGGAAAAAGGAGCCCCATCGACATGAGCCGTAGTGAAACTGTCTGGATCGTCGATGACGACCGTTCTATCCGCTGGGTCCTCGAGAAAGCCTTGCAACAGGAAGGCATGACCACCCAGAGCTTCGACAGCGCCGACGGAGTGATGAGCCGCCTGGCTCGCCAGCAGCCCGACGTGATCATTTCTGACATCCGCATGCCCGGCGCCAGTGGCTTGGACCTGTTGGCGCGGATTCGCGAGCAGCACCCGCGTTTGCCGGTGATCATCATGACCGCGCACTCGGACCTGGACAGCGCTGTGGCGTCCTATCAAGGCGGTGCCTTTGAATACCTGCCCAAGCCGTTCGACGTGGACGAGGCAGTCGCGCTGGTCAAACGCGCCAACCAACACGCCCAGGAACAGCAGAACCAGGAAGCCCCACCGGCCTTGACCCGCACCCCGGAAATCATCGGCGAAGCGCCGGCGATGCAGGAAGTGTTTCGCGCCATCGGGCGTTTGAGCCACTCCAACATCACCGTGCTGATCAATGGCGAATCGGGGACTGGTAAAGAGCTGGTAGCCCACGCCCTGCACCGTCACAGCCCACGGGCGGCTTCGCCATTTATTGCGTTGAACATGGCGGCTATCCCGAAGGACTTGATGGAGTCCGAGTTGTTCGGCCATGAAAAAGGCGCGTTTACCGGCGCCGCCAACCTGCGTCGCGGACGTTTTGAACAGGCGGACGGCGGCACGCTGTTCCTCGATGAAATCGGTGATATGCCGGCCGACACCCAGACCCGCCTGCTGCGCGTGCTGGCGGACGGCGAGTTCTACCGGGTTGGCGGGCACACGCCGGTCAAGGTCGACGTGCGTATCATCGCGGCGACCCACCAGAACCTGGAAACCCTGGTGCATGCGGGCAAATTCCGTGAGGACTTGTTCCACCGCCTCAATGTGATCCGCATCCACATTCCGCGGATGTCGGACCGTCGCGAAGACATCCCGACGCTCGCCCGCCACTTCCTTGCCCGCGCCGCGCAAGAGCTGGCGGTTGAGCCGAAGCTGCTCAAAAGCGAGACCGAGGAATACCTGAAGAACCTGCCGTGGCCGGGCAACGTGCGCCAGCTGGAGAACACCTGCCGCTGGATCACGGTGATGGCGTCCGGGCGCGAAGTGCATGTCAGCGACCTGCCACCGGAGCTGCTCAGCCTGCCGCAGGACTCTGCGCCGGTGACCAACTGGGAACAGGCGCTGCGCCAATGGGCGGATCAGGCCCTGGCTCGCGGCCAGTCCAGCCTGCTGGACAGCGCCGTACCGGCGTTTGAGCGGATCATGATCGAGACGGCCCTCAAGCACACCGCCGGCCGCCGGCGTGATGCCGCCGTGTTGCTGGGCTGGGGCCGTAATACGCTGACTCGCAAGATCAAGGAGTTGGGGATGAAGGTGGATGGTGGGGATGACGATGAGGGTGACGAGGGCTGACACCCTCTAAAATCCACTGAAGATCCAGTGTGGGAGCAAGCCCGCTCCCATAGCTGGATCTGCGCAGGGTGTCGGGAACGTGCACCGCTTCAATGCACCCTGAACCGGCATCGGGCACGAATCCAAAACCCGAACCTGCGGCCTCGCTGAGAAAAATCTGAAAACAAAAAAGCGCAAAGCCCCGTATTCCGGGGCTTTGCGCTTTTTGAAGAGATTTTTTGGCACACCTTGGCCACTCTGGCACGCGCCCTGCAATAACCCTTGTACTACCCAGTTTCGGGGACCTTGGTACAGGCAGGCCGAGAATCCCCTCTTTAACACCGAAGCCCTCAAGGCTTCACCCCGTTTTGGGAGCCCTGGTACAGGCAGGCCGGGAACTCCCTTCTTTACACCCGGGGCTTATGTGGCGCAGCGCCCATAGCTCCAGCCCGTTTTGGGGACCTTGGTACAGGCAGGCCGGGGATTCCCTCTTTTATTGCTCTTGGAGATGGATCTCCAGCCGCCAGCGACCATCGGCCTTTTCACCTTTCCACTCCCCACGCAAAGGCCGAGCCGCCACCAGGTTCAGCAGCAGGCCGCCGTCGGTCTTGCGCACGCGCCAATTCACGCCTCTTTCATTGATCTTGAGTTGCCCACTGGCAGCCTTGCCTTGCGCGTCGAACAGCAGCGCCACCGTACCGTCGATAGGCTCGCCGTGCAGCTTGGGTTCGCGGTTGAACCACACCACCACGCCGTCTTTTGCGGCCTCAACCTGTTGCAGTTCGACCGGGTCCGGCGTGGTCAGTCGGCCAATCATCAAGCCGGTCAGCAAGCCGACAATCGCCAAAGAGCCCATGACCCGCGGCATAAGCTTCGGCCTTGGGTCCTCTTCGGGGGTAGAATGCAGCGCATCTTTGCCTTCGGAGCCGTGCATGTTTCACGTCATCCTTTTTCAACCAGAAATTCCGCCGAATACCGGCAACGTTATCAGGCTGTGCGCCAACAGTGGCTGCCACCTGCATTTGATCGAGCCCCTGGGCTTCGACATGGACGACAAGCGCCTGCGCCGCGCCGGGCTGGACTATCACGAGTACGCCACCCTCCAGCGCCATGCCGACCTGGCGAGTTGCCTGGAAAGCCTGGGGCACCCACGGCTGTTCGCGTTCACCACCAAGGGTTCGCGACGGTTCCACGATGCCAGCTTTGCCGAAGGCGACGCGTTCCTGTTCGGCCCGGAAAGCCGGGGTCTGCCACCGGAGGTGCTGGACGCACTGCCGGACGGCCATCGCCTGCGTTTGCCGATGCGCGAGGGGTGCCGCAGTTTGAATTTATCAAACACCGTCGCCGTTGCCGTCTACGAAGGCTGGCGCCAGCTGGGCTTCAAGTAGCACACATAACAAATGTGGGAGCGGGCTTGCCCGCGATGCAGGCACCTCGGTGTGTCAGTCACACCGCGGTGATGCTATCGCAGGCAACCCCGCTCCCACATTTAGTTCTGTGTCGGGTTCGAAATTACTGAACCGTCGACGCACCTTCCTGTTGCATGCGCTGCAGCTCTTGCGCGTACAGGGCATCGAAGTTCACCGGTGCCAGCATCAGCGCCGGGAACGAGCCCCGAGTGACCAGGCTGTCCAGGGTCTCACGGGCATACGGGAACAGGATGTTAGGGCAGAACGCACCCAGGGTGTGGCTCATGGACGCTTCGTCCAGGCCCTGGATCAGGAAGATACCGGCCTGTTGCACTTCAGCGATGAAGGCAACTTCTTCGCCGTTCTTGACGGTAACCGACAGAGTCAGCACGACTTCATGGAAGTCGCCTTCCAGTGCTTTTTGACGGGTGTTCAGGTCCAGCGCAACGCTTGGGGTCCATTCCTGGCGGAAGATCGCCGGGCTTTTCGGCGCTTCGAACGACAGGTCACGCACGTAGATCCGCTGCAGCGAGAACTGTGGGCCTTGGGCTTCTGCTGCTTCGGTGTTCTGTTGATCAGTCATCGCAGATCCTTCTCTATCTTGGGGTCTTTAAGGGTTTAGAAGTCAGACGAGCAGCAGCGCATCGAGTTTACCGGCGCGCTCCAGGGCGAACAGGTCATCGCAGCCACCGATGTGCTTGGCGCCGATCCAGATCTGCGGCACGGACGTGCGCCCCGCCTTCTGGGCCATTTCGGCACGCACCTGGGGTTTGCCGTCGACCTTGATCTCTTCGAAGGCAACGCCCTTTTTCTCCAGCAAGGCCTTGGCCCGCATGCAGTAAGGGCACCAATCGCTGGAATACACGACAACCTGGCTCATATCACTTCACCAGCGGCAGGTTATCGGCCTTCCAGCTGCCAATACCACCGGACAGTTTGGCGGCGGTGAAACCGGACTTGAGCATCTCGCGGGCGTGGGTACCGGAGTGCTGGCCTTGGGCGTCGACCAGGATGATGGTCTTGGCCTTGTGTTTTTCCAGCTCGGCCAGGCGCGCGATCAGCTTGTCCTGAGGAATGTTCAGGGCGCCGACGATATGGCCAGCGGCGAAATCCTTGGCCGGGCGGATATCCACGACAACGGCCTCATCCTTGTTGACCAGTGCGGTCAGCTCCGCCGTGCTCAGGCTGCGGCCACCGCGGCTCAATTCGTGAGCGATCAGCAGCGCCAGCAGGATGACGAAGGCACCCACAAGCAGGTAATGGGCAGTGGCAAATGCAATCAGGTGATCAACCATCAAGGAGGTTCCAGAGCGTTAAAATGGCGGTAAGTATACACAGCCGTCAGGGGGGGCCAACCCCCGTAAAGCGGTGACGTGTTCGGAACTTCGCTTTAAACTGCCACTCCCTTTTCAATTGTCTTCCTTTATTAACGCCGCGAGAGGATCTATGACTACTACGCCCAAACCTTTGGTCCTGATAATTCTCGATGGCTTCGGACACAGTGAAAGCCACCACGACAACGCGGTGTACGCGGCCAAGAAGCCGGTACTCGATCGTTTGACTGCCACCGTGCCGAACGGCCTGATCTCCGGCTCGGGCATGGACGTGGGCCTGCCGGACGGCCAGATGGGCAACTCGGAAGTCGGCCATATGAATCTCGGCGCCGGACGAGTGGTCTATCAAGACTTCACTCGTGTGACCAAAGCGATCCGCGATGGCGAGTTCTTCGAGAACCCGACCATCTGCGCGGCGGTCGATAAAGCAGTGGCTGCCGGTAAAGCCGTGCATTTCATGGGTTTGTTGTCGGAGGGTGGCGTCCACAGCCACCAGGACCACTTGGTGGCCATGGCCGAACTGGCGTTCAAGCGCGGCGCCGACAAGATTTACCTGCACGCCTTCCTCGACGGCCGTGATACCCCGCCGAAAAGCGCGCAATCGTCCATCGAACTGCTCGACACGACTTTCGCGGCCTTGGGCAAAGGCCGTATCGCCAGCCTGGTCGGCCGTTACTTCGCCATGGACCGCGACAACCGCTGGGACCGCGTAGCCCAGGCCTACAACCTGATCGTCGACGGCCAGGCCGAATTCCACGCCGCCACCGCACAGGAAGGCCTCGAAGCTGCCTACGCCCGTGGCGAGAGCGATGAATTCGTCAAAGCCACCACCATCGGTGAGCCGGTGACAGTCGAAGACGGCGACGCCGTGGTGTTCATGAACTTCCGCGCCGACCGCGCCCGCGAACTGAGCCGCGTGTTTGTCGAAGACGGTTTCAAGGAGTTCGAGCGCGCGCGTCAGCCAAACGTGCAGTACGTGGGCCTGACCCAATACGCCGCCAGCATCCCGGCTCCCGCCGCTTTTGCAGCAGGCACGTTGGATAACGTGCTGGGCGACTACCTGGCAAAAAACGGCAAGACCCAACTGCGCATCGCCGAAACCGAAAAATACGCCCACGTGACCTTTTTCTTCTCCGGTGGCCGTGAAGAGCCGTTCCCGGGCGAAGAGCGCATCCTGATCCCGTCGCCAAAAGTCGCCACTTACGACCTGCAGCCGGAAATGAGCGCGCCGCAAGTCACCGACAAGATCGTCGACGCCATCGAACACCAGCGTTACGACGTGATCGTGGTCAACTACGCCAACGGCGACATGGTCGGCCACAGCGGCAACCTGGAAGCCGCCACCAAAGCCGTGGAATGCCTGGACCTGTGCGTCGGCCGCATCGTCGATGCCCTGGAAAAAGTCGGCGGCGAAGCGCTGATCACTGCCGACCACGGCAACTGCGAGCAAATGTCCGACGAATCTACCGGCCAGGCCCACACCGCCCACACGACTGAACCGGTACCGTTCATCTATGTCGGCAAGCGCGATTTTAAAGTGCGTGGAGGCGGCGTACTGGCGGATGTAGCACCGACGATGTTGATGTTGATGGGGCTGGAGAAACCGGCGGAGATGACGGGGACTTCGATTCTGGTTTAATTCCAACCTCACCACAAAACCAGTGTGGGAGCGGGCTTGCCCGCTCCCACACTGGTTTTGCGCTGTTTGGAAGATATCTTTTCGCCATACCAGTGCCACTCGGCACCTATCTTGCCTTCCATCCCGAATTGGGCGTTTTTTTTGCCGCGCTTGGCGGGCATACTAGGCCGTCCATTTCCCTGGTGTCGCCCGCCTCTATGCTTCGCGCCTTGATTACCCTTGCTCTTATCTGCCTGCTCCAACCGGCGTTTGCCGATGAGCGCGCACAAACCCAACAACAGTTGGACGCTACGCGTCAGGACATTACCGAGCTGAAGAAACTGCTCGGCAAGCTCCAGGAAGAAAAATCCGGGGTGCAGAAAGACCTGCGCGGCACGGAAACCGAGATGGGCAAGCTGGAGAAGCAGGTCCAGGAGCTACAAAAAGAATTAAAGAAGAGCGAGTCGGAACTGGAGCGACTCGACGCTGAGAAAAAAAAACTCCAGAGCGCACGCGTTGAACAGCAACGCCTGATCGCGATCCAGGCCCGCGCCGCCTACCAGAACGGCCGCCAGGAATACCTCAAGCTGCTGCTCAACCAGCAAAACCCGGAGAAGTTCGCGCGCACCCTCACCTACTACGATTACCTGAGCAAGGCCCGCATGGAGCAATTGAAAAGCTTCAACGAGACCCTGCGTCAGTTGGTCAATGTCGAACAGGAAATCGCCAACCAGCAATCGCAGCTGCAGGACCAGAAAAGCGCGCTCGACACCCAGCGCAACGAGCTGGACAAGGTCCGCAAGGAGCGCCAGCTGGCCCTGGCCAAGCTCAATGACGACGTAAAGGCCCGCGACGCCAAGCTGCAGGCCCGCGAGCAGGACCAGGCCGACTTGGCCAAGGTCCTCAAGACTATCGAGGAAACCCTGGCTCGCCAGGCACGTGAGGCCGAAGAAGCGCGGCAGAAAGCGCTGATCGCCCAGCAGGAAGCCGAAAAAAAGCGCCAGCGTGAAGCCGAGCTGGCCACCACTACGGATGCGCCGGCACCGCGCAAACCGGCGCATGCCGCGCCTGGCCCACTGGTTTCCAGCGCCGGCGAGTCGTTCGGTGGGCCTTTTGCTTCGGCCCGCGGCAAACTTCCATGGCCAGTTGATGGTCGATTACTGGCACGCTTCGGTGAAACCCGTGGCGATGACACCCGCGCCAAGTGGGACGGAGTGATGATCAGCGCCTCTGCCGGCAGCCAGGTCCACGCTGTTCACGGTGGGCGCGTGGTATTTGCCGATTGGCTGCGCGGCGCCGGTTTATTGGTAATTCTCGACCACGGTAATGGCTATTTGAGCCTTTACGGCCACAATCAGACTTTACTCAAGTCGGCAGGTGATGTTGTAAAAGCCGGTGAATCCATCTCCACTGTGGGTAACAGTGGCGGCCAGGAAACCCCGGCGCTGTACTTCGCTATTCGTCAGCAGGGTCGCCCGAGCGATCCTGCACAATGGTGCAGAACCCAAGGATAAGGGTCGCATCTACATTAGGAGTTCGTTCGACATGCTGCATTTGTCCCGCCTCACTTCGCTGGCCCTGACGATCGTCCTAGTGATCGGCGCGCCCCTGGCTTTCGCCGACCAGGCCGCCCCGGCTGCGCCTGCCACCACAGCCGCCACCACCAAGGCGCCATTGCCGCTGGACGAACTGCGCACCTTTGCCGAGGTCATGGACCGGATCAAGGCAGCCTATGTCGAACCCGTAGACGACAAGAGCCTGCTGGAGAATGCCATCAAGGGCATGCTCAGCAACCTCGACCCACACTCCGCCTACCTGGGCCCGGAAGATTTTGCCGAGTTGCAGGAAAGCACCAGCGGTGAGTTCGGCGGCCTGGGTATCGAAGTCGGCTCCGAAGACGGCAACATCAAGGTGGTCTCGCCGATCGACGACACCCCGGCATCCAAGGCCGGCATCCAGGCCGGTGACTTCATCGTCAAGATCAACGGCCAGCCGACCCGCGGCCAGACCATGACCGAAGCCGTCGACAAGATGCGCGGCAAGATCGGCCAGAAAATCACCCTGACCCTGGTACGCGACGGCGGCAACCCGTTCGACGTGACGCTGACCCGCGCGACCATTGTGGTCAAGAGCGTGAAGAGCCAACTGCTGGAGTCGGGCTACGGCTACATCCGCATCACTCAGTTCCAGGTCAAGACCGGTGACGAAGTGGCCAAGGCCCTGGCCAAGCTGCGCAAGGATAACGGCAAGAAACTCAACGGCATCGTGCTCGACCTGCGCAACAACCCCGGCGGGGTGCTGCAGTCGGCAGTGGAAGTGGTCGATCACTTCATCACCAAAGGCCTGATCGTGTACACCAAAGGCCGCATCGCCAACTCCGAACTGCGCTTCTCGGCCACCGGCAACGACCTCAGCGAAAACGTGCCACTGGCCGTGCTGATCAACGGCGGCAGCGCCTCGGCGTCGGAAATCGTCGCCGGCGCCCTGCAAGACCATAAACGCGGCGTACTGATGGGCACCACCAGCTTCGGCAAAGGCTCGGTACAAACCGTGCTGCCGCTGAACAACGAGCGTGCGCTGAAGATCACCACAGCGCTGTACTACACGCCGAACGGTCGCTCGATCCAGGCTCAGGGCATCGTGCCGGACATTGAGGTGCGCAAGGCCAAGATCACCAACGAGATCGACAGCGAGTACTACAAAGAAGCGGACCTGCAAGGTCACTTGGGCAATGGCAACGGCGGCGCTGACCAACCCACCGGCAGCCGCGCCAAAGCCAAGCCGATGCCACAGGACGACGACTACCAGTTGGCCCAGGCGCTGAGCCTGCTCAAAGGCTTGAGCATCACGCGCAGCCGTTGATATGCGTTTTGCCCTGATCATCGCCGTGCTGTGCAGCCTGGCAGGGGTCGCCCAGGCGACGCCTGCCAGCGAGCCTCACAAAGCCTACCTGACCCTCATCATCGACGACCTCGGGCAAAACCTGCCCAGGGATCGTCGCGTGCTGGCCCTGCCCGGGCCGGTGACCACGGCGATCATGCCCGACACGCCCCACGCCGCCGAATTCGCCCGCGAGGCGCACAAGGCCGGCAAGATCGTGATCCTGCACATGCCCATGGACCCGGCCACCGGCCCGTTCGCCTGGCACCCGGAACTGTCCATCGAGGAGCTCGGCAAGCGCCTGGACGCCGCCTTTCAGGCAGTGCCCTACACTGCCGGCATCAACAACCACATGGGCAGTCGCATGACCGCCCAGCCCGAGGCCATGGCCTGGTTGATGGGCGAGTTGCAACGGCGCAACAAATTCTTTGTCGACAGCCGCACCAGCGCCAAGACAGTCGCCGCCGCCGAGGCTCAGAAGATCGGCCTGGCCAGCGTCTCGCGGGACGTATTCCTCGATGACGAGCGCACTGAAGCGGCGATCACCACACAATTGCAGACCGCAATCAAGCTGGCCCACAAGCAGGGTTCGGCCGTGATGATCGGTCACCCTTACCCGCAAACCCTGGCCGTGCTGGAGCGCGAGCTGCCCAAACTCAAGGCCCAGGGCGTCGATTGGATCGACATCAAGTTGATGATCAGCGTGCGCAGTAACCGGGCGATGGCCGGACACGGGAAGGACGGGGTTTATCGCTAGGGAAGACAGCGACGATCCACTGTTGGAGCTGGCTTGCCAGCGATAGCTGGTGCATCAGCAACCTGACGCGTGACTGAAAGACCGCTATTGCTGCACAGGTCTCTACACATCTCGAGCGAGCCACGATTACATTTGATGGTGTATCGCTGGCAAGTCAGCTCCAGGCTTCCTATAAATTACAGATACTTAGACATGATCTCGTCGACGGCGCCGTCTTTACGCAACTGATCCAGTGCGGCCTGAAGCCTGGCCACCAGTTCGTCCGGCACGTCCTTGTTCAAAGCAAGATAGAGCTGCGCACTGTTGAACCGCAGCACGGTCTTGAGCCCGCTCACGCCCACCTGGCGCGCCAGGTAGCGGCCCGCGGGATCGCCAGTGGCCCACAGGTCGATCTGGCCATCCAGCAGCTTTTGCGCGTTGTCTTGATCGCGAAGCACCACAATCGGGTTGAGGCCCTGCTTTTCCAGGGTCTCGGCGATGGCGTCGCCCTTGTAGGCGCCGATCTTATAGCGGTGCGCCTGCTTGAGGTCGTCGAGCTGGATCTTGCTATCGGCCTTGGCCAGCAGCACCCAATCATCCGGACCGATAGGGCCGACCCATTTGAACAGTGCCTCTCGATCCGGCAAACGGGCCATCACGAATACGCCATAGCCAGGTTTTTCCAAGGCGAGCTTGTAGATGCGCTCCCAAGGAAAACGCAGGGTGAGGTTGTAGGAAATGCCGGCACGCTTGAAGGTTTCCCGCACGATGTCCACGGCGATGCCTTCGATGTTCTCGTCCTTGGCGAAGTTCTTGCCGTTTTTCGCCATGTTGTAGGGCGGGAAGTTTTCCGTCAGCAACACCAGGGAGGCGTCAGACGGTTCTTCGGCGTTGGCCGAACCTGCCAACAGGAGGGAAGTACTGGCGAGGGCGAGCAGCAGGGTCTTGAACATGAAGGCTACCGGAGTCCATGGCAAGCGCAGAGAGTGCCGCGCACTTGCCATGGTGTCCAGCAGCGTTTAGCGAACGACGATACCGCGCGCCGCCATGTAGGCCTTGGCCTCGGGAACGGTGTATTCGCCAAAGTGGAAAATACTCGCCGCCAGCACTGCGCTGGCGTGGCCTTCGATCACACCATCGGCTAAATGCTGCAGGTTGCCGACGCCGCCGGAAGCAATCACTGGAATGCCCAGCGCATCACTGATGGCGCGGGTCACGCCCAGGTCGAAGCCGTTTTTCATGCCGTCCTGGTCCATGCTGGTCAGCAGGATTTCACCGGCGCCGAGGGCTTCCATCTTCATTGCCCACTCCACCGCGTCCAGGCCGGTCGGCTTGCGACCGCCGTGGGTGAAGATCTCCCATCGCGGGGTTTCGCCAGGGCCGGAGACTTTTTTGGCGTCGATGGCAACGACAATGCATTGCGAGCCGAAGTGCTGCGCCGCTTCGCCGACGAACTCCGGGTTGAACACTGCTGCCGTGTTGATCGAAACCTTGTCCGCACCGGCATTGAGCAAGTTGCGGATGTCTTGCACGGTGCGCACACCACCGCCCACGGTCAGCGGGATGAATACCTGGCTGGCCATGCGTTCGACGGTATGCAACGTGGTGTCGCGGCCGTCGACGCTGGCAGTGATGTCGAGAAAGGTAATCTCGTCGGCACCTTGCTCATCGTAGCGACGCGCGATTTCAACCGGGTCGCCGGCGTCACGGATGTTCTCGAACTTGACGCCCTTGACCACGCGACCGTTGTCGACGTCCAGGCAAGGGATGATGCGTCTGGCTAAAGCCATAGACTTAATCTCCGATTAAGAAGCTTCAAGCTACTAGCTGCAAGTAGAAGCGGATCTGCTTTTACTTGCAGCTTACAGCTTATGGCTTGGAGCTGGCCGCGTAGCCATCACAAAGGGCTTGTGCTTCGGCCACATCCAGCGTGCCCTCATAAATCGCGCGGCCGGTGATGGCGCCGATGATGCCGGGCGCCTTGGCATCCAGCAGCGACTTGATGTCGCCCAGGTTGTGGATGCCGCCGGAAGCGATCACCGGGATCTTCGTGGCGGCAGCCAACGCAGCGGTGAACGGCACGTTGCAACCTTGCATCATGCCGTCTTTGGCGATGTCGGTATAAACGATGGCGGACACACCGTCGGCTTCGAACTGCCTGGCCAGGTCGATCACCTGCACGGTGCTGATTTCAGCCCAGCCGTCGGTGGCGACGAAACCATCCTTGGCATCCAGGCCCACGATCACTTTGCCTGGGAACGCACGGCAGGCTTCGGCAACGAAGGCTGGGTCTTTCACGGCCTTGGTGCCAATGATCACGTAGCTCACGCCAGCCTTGACGTAGTGCTCGATGGTTTCCAAAGAGCGGATACCGCCGCCGATCTGAATCGGCAGGTTCGGGTAGCGCTTGGCGATGGCAGTAACCACTTCGCCATTGACCGGCTGGCCTTCGAAAGCGCCGTTCAAGTCCACCAGATGCAGGCGACGGCAGCCCCCTTCGACCCATTTGGCGGCCATGCTCACCGGGTCGTCGGAGAATACGGTGGAGTCTTCCATGCGGCCTTGGCGCAGACGGACGCAGGCGCCGTCCTTGAGATCGATAGCGGGGATAATTAGCATGCTTTTCCTTCGTCAAAGAGCTGCAAGCTGCAAGCTATTAGCTGCAAGCAAGCACGCGTATCAATTCTTGCAGCTTATGGCTTGAAGCTTTCAGCTGCTCTTTTCAAGCGACCACAGGTCGATTTCGATGCTTTCGAACCTTTCTTTAAGGAGCGTCTGCGTATCGAAAATCGCCCTGTTGTAATAGTGCGGAGCCACTTCGGTGGTGAACAGCTCAAGAATCTCGGCGACCTCGAACGAGCCCAACTTGAGCTCGAAGCGGTCTTCCATGAAGCGCTTGATCTTGAGGGTAGCCTCACTCTCCTGCTCGGGGGTGAGGTTCAAGATCGGCTGCTTCGGCTTCCTGGCCATTACCAGCGACCATCCCAGCCGGCGAAGTTCTGCAGCAATTGCAGGCCGTGGGTATGGCTCTTCTCAGGATGGAACTGCACGGCAAAGCGCGAACCTTCGGCCAGCGCTGCGGCGAAGTCGACGCCGTAGTGTCCGCCACCCACCACCTGGCCCGGTTGACCGGCGGCGATGTAGTAGCTGTGCACGAAGTAGAAGCGCGCCATGTCCGGCACTTCGTGCCACAGCGGGTGATCCATGGCCTGGCGGACCTCGTTCCAGCCCATGTGCGGGACTTTCAGGTGTTCGCCGTCTTCATGCAGGCCTTTGCCGAAGAACTTCACCTGGCCCGGGAACAAACCGATGCAGTCGACGCCGTCGTTCTCTTCACTGCTGTCGAGCAAGGCTTGCATGCCCACGCAGATGCCGAGGAACGGACGGTCCTGGCTGACTTCGCGCACCAGGCTGTCAAAGCCCAGGCGGCGGATCTCGGCCATGCAATCGCGAATCGCGCCAACACCGGGGAACACCACGCGATCGGCTTCGCGAATCACGTTGGCATCGCTGGTGATCAGCACCTTGCCGGCACCGACGTGCTCGAGGGCCTTGGCCACCGAGTGCAGGTTACCCATGCCGTAATCGATAACCGCGACCGTCTGCATTACAGGACGCCCTTGGTCGAAGGCATTTGCCCGGCCATGCGGTCATCCAGCTCGACGGCCATGCGCAGCGCGCGGCCGAAAGCCTTGAACACGGTTTCGATCTGGTGGTGGGTGTTGGTGCCGCGCAGGTTGTCGATGTGCAGGCTGACCAGTGCGTGGTTGACGAAACCCTGGAAAAACTCCTGGAACAGGTCGACGTCGAAGCCGCCCACGGTGGCGCGGGTGTAGGGCACGTGCATCTGCAGGCCTGGGCGGCCGGAGAAGTCGATGACTACGCGCGACAGCGCTTCGTCCAGCGGGACATAGGCGTGGCCGTAGCGACGGATGCCTTTTTTGTCGCCGATGGCTTTGGCAAACGCCTGGCCAAGGGTGATGCCAACGTCTTCCACCGTGTGGTGGTCGTCGATATGCAGGTCGCCCTTGCTGACGATATCCAGGTCGATCAGCCCGTGACGGGCGATCTGGTCCAGCATGTGCTCAAGAAAAGGGACACCGATATCAAATCGGGCCTTTCCGGTGCCATCCAGGTTGATCGAGGCTTTGATCTGGGTTTCCAGAGTGTCGCGCTCGACAGACGCCTTACGTTCGGCCATCACCAGCTCCGCAAAATCATTGGGCGAAAAAGGCAGCCATTATAGGGGCGCGGGCGCTAAACAGAAACATCGGAGGGGATAAGACTGACGAGTTGAAGCGAGAGATGTCGGGGATAGACATGTGTATACATGTGAGCGCCAGTCGTGCAGTGAGCGGGCTGCCCCGCTCACTACACACTTGGTGTTAGCGGAACAGTACCGCCGTCTTCTGCAGGGTCACCCACACACCCCACGCCAACGGAATACCCACCACCAGCCAGGCAGCAATGGCCAAAGGCACAGTGCCGGACGCCGCTTTCCACTCCAGGGAAGTGGTCGCATCCGCGCCTTTGTCATGGCCCAGCGCCTGTTCGGCGGCCAATTCGGCATCGGTCATGAAATACTTGTCGGCCACCGGACGAACCAGCAGGTTGCAGATGAAACCCAGCACCAGCAGGCCGGCCAGGATGTACAAGGTGATGTCGTAGGCCGCAGCGCGTTCAACGCCAATGCTCAGCTGATACTCACGCAGGTAGTTCACCAACACCGGGCCCAATACGCCCGCAGCGGCCCAGGCGGTCAGCAGGCGACCGTGGATCGCGCCGACCATTTGCGTACCGAACAGGTCAGCCAAGTAGGCCGGAACGGTCGCAAAACCACCGCCGTACATCGACAGGATGATGCAGAACGCCGCCACAAACAGCGCCACGTTACCCAAATGCCCCAGGTTCGGGATCAACGCGTACAGGGCAAAGCCCAGGGCGAAGAACACGAAGTAGGTGTTTTTACGCCCCAGGTAGTCGGAGAACGACGCCCAGAAGAATCGGCCACCGATGTTGAACAGGCTCAACAGCCCCGTGAAACCTGCTGCGATGGCGGCAATGGACGCCAATTGACCGGCATCCAGCTGACCAAACGGTACATCCACACCCAGCAGCTTGCCGCCGAACACTTCCTGCAGCAGTGGCGAAGCCATGCCGAGGATGCCGATACCGGCGGATACGTTCAGGCACAGCACCAGCCAAACCAGGCGGAATTGCGGGGTTTTCCACGCCACGTTCACGTGCACGTGGCGGTGGGTGATCATCGCGTTGCTGGCTTTTTTCGCCGGTGCGGTCCAGCCCTCAGGTTTCCAGCCGGTGGGTGGAACGCGGTAGGACAAGGCGCCGCCGATCATGAACACGAAATAGATCGCAGCCATCACCAGGAAGCACTGCCATACACCCACACTGTCTGGCGTTGCGAAGTGACCCATCAATGCGGCTGCCAACGGGGCGCCAACCATCGCACCACCGCCGAAGCCCATGATCGCCATACCGGTGGCCATGCCACGCTTGTCCGGGAACCACTTGATCAGGGTCGATACCGGCGAGATATAGCCCAGGCCCAGGCCGATACCGCCGATGACCCCGGAGCCGATCCACATCAGCCAGATCTGGTGGGTATAGATACCCAACGCCGAGATCAGCAGGCCGCCACACCAGCACAACGCCGACACAACACCGGCCTTACGTGGCCCGGCATGTTCCAGCCAGCCGCCCCAGATGGCTGCCGAGCAGCCCAGGAAGATGAAGAACAAGGTGTAGATCCAGCCCAGCATGGAGATGGGCCAGTCGCATTGGGACGAGAAGACTTGGGCGATGAAGCTCATATCCGGCGCACAAGCAACCGGCTTGGTGATACCCAGCGCCTTGGACAATGGCAACCAGAACACCGAGAAGCCGTAGGCCATGCCGATGCAAAGGTGGATAGCCAGGGCGGCCGGCGGAACCAGCCAGCGGTTGAAGCCGGGCTTGGCGATAATGCGTTCCTTGGACAGGAACGCAGGCTGTGCGGCAGTTGAAGCGGCCGCAGTGCTAGTGCTCATTGGTGTTTCCCCCAGTTGTTAGTATGTGTCCGTCAGGCGCTCTCTCCCTCGGCCTTGCACGCAAAGCGTGGCCGTTTTGTTGAGTGAAGCTCCATTTTAGGCGCGACCTTAAGTCGCAGAAGGCGGACGAACGTGCAGAGATTAGCACCTGTCGATGACAGAAAAACCAAACTGATATCACCTTTTTCAAGAAATCTGTTTGTTTGACGCCAAAAACCCGTTCCCTCGCCCCTGGATACAATGTAACGATCGGAGCACTGCCGCAGGCCGTCGGGCGTTATACTCTGCGGCTAAATTTTGAAATCGACATACAAGGACTCGCCCATGAAAGCGTTCGGCAAAATCCTGGGTCTGGTACTTCTCGGGCTGTTGCTGATCATTGTGGCTCTAGGCTTTGCCCTGACCCATCTCTTCGATCCCAACGACTATAAAGACGAGATTCGCCAGATTGCCCGCGACAAGGCCCACATCGAGCTGACGCTCAATGGCGACATCGGCTGGAGCCTGTTCCCCTGGCTTGGCCTGGAACTGCACGAAGCCAGCGTGGCAACCCTGACCGCACCGACCCAGCCCTTCGCCGACCTGCAGATGCTCGGCCTGTCGGTACGCGTGCTGCCGCTGCTGCGCCGCGAAGTGCAGATGAGTGACGTACGTGTCGAAGGCCTGAACCTGCGCCTCAACCGCAACAAGGAAGGGCACGGCAACTGGGAAGACATCGGCAAGAACGTGACAGAGGCGAGCGTCGGCAGCCCTGGTTCGGTTGAACAACCGGCCGAACCCGAATCGGACAAGCCGGCAAAACCCATCCGCCTGGACATCGACAGCCTGACGGTCAACAACGCCCGCATCGAATATAACGATGAGCAGACCGGCAAGCAGTTCAGCGCCGAAAGCATCCAATTGAGCGCTGGCGCCGTGCATGAAGGCGCCAGCATCCCGGTGAAACTCACCGCCTTCTTCGGCAGCAATCAGCCGGTGATGCGCGTCAAGACCGAACTCAACGGCAACCTGCGCATCCAGCGTGCGCTCAAGCGCTACCAGCTTGAAGACATGAAGATCACCGGCGAAGCCACGGGCGAGCCACTGCAAGGCAAGACCGTGACCTTCTCGACCCAGGGCCAACTGTTGGTGGACCAGGCGGCGAATATCGCCGAATGGACCAACATTAAGCTCTCGGCCAACCAATTGCGCGCCTTGGGCGAGCTGAAGGTCAACGACCTGGACAAGACCCCGCAGCTCAGCGGCGCCCTGTCCATCGCCCAATTCGACTTGGCCAAGTTCCTCGACAGCGTCGGCCACCCGCTGCCGCCAATGGCCGAGGGCAGCCTGAGCAAAGTCGAACTGGTCAGCCGCCTCAAGGGCACGCCAAGCAGCATCGCCCTGGAAGACCTCAACCTGAAACTCGACGGCAGCACCTTCACCGGTCGCGTGGCCGTGGACGATTTTGCCAAGCAGTCCCTGCGCGTGCAGCTCAAGGGCGACACGTTCAATGCCGACAACTATCTGCCGGCCAAGTCCGAATCCGCCAAGGGCGCAGCCGCTGCCCGCCAGGCCGAAGTGCAGAACAGCGAAGCCGGTGCCATGGCTGCTGGCGGCACCACACCGCTGCCCGACGCGCCGACCAAAGGCGCCTGGAGCACCGACAAACTGTTGCCATTGACCCGCCTGCGCACGCTGGATGTGGACGCCGACCTGGCGTTTGGCCAACTGACCCTGAGCAAGTTGCCGATCCAGAATGCCGTGCTAAAAGCGTCCGGCATCAATGGCCAACTCAAGCTCGACACCCTGAGCGGCGGCCTCTACAACGGCACCTTCCAGGCCAACGGCAACCTCGATGTGCGCCAGGATACCCCGGTGCTCGCGCTGCAAAGCCGGATCAAGCAGGTACCGGTCGAACGCATCCTGCAAGCCCAGGGGCAAACTCCGCCGGTGAAGGGCCAGATCACCCTCGACAGCAACCTCACTGGCCGTGGCAATAGCCAGAAAGCGCTGATCGACAGCCTCAACGGCACCGCCAGTTTCGTGATCAACAACGGCGTGCTGCTCAACGCCAACCTTGAACAGCAACTGTGCACCGGCATCGCCTTGCTCAACCGCAAAACCTTGAGCAGCACACCGCAAGGCAAAGACACGCCGTTCCAGGAACTGAAGGGTAACCTGACCTTCCGTAACGGTGTCGCCAGCAACCCGGACCTGAAAGTGCGCATCCCGGGCCTGACGGTCAACGGTAATGGCGATGTCGACCTGCGCGTCCTGGGCATGGACTACCGCATCGGCATCATTGTCGAAGGTGACCAGCGTGAAACGCCGGACCCGGCCTGCCAGGTGGGCTCCAACTTCCAGGGCATCGAAGTGCCACTGCGCTGCCGTGGCCCGCTGGAACTGGGCGCCAAGGCGTGCCGCCTGGATAAGGATGGCCTTGGCCAAGTCGCGATCAAGGCGGCGGGCAACCGCCTCAACGAAAAGCTTGAAGAGAAGCTCGACAAGGTCAACCCGAAGCTCAAAGACGCACTGAAAGGCCTGTTCAATCGATGAGAAACGAGCAATTTTCAGAGGCGGTGCTCAACTGGTACGACCGTCACGGTCGCCACGACCTGCCCTGGCAACAGGGCATCACGCCTTATCGGGTGTGGGTCTCGGAAATCATGCTGCAGCAGACCCAGGTGAGTACCGTGCTCAATTACTTCGACCGCTTCATGGCGTCGCTGCCGACGGTCGAGGCCCTGGCGGCAGCCCCGGAAGATGAAGTGCTGCACTTATGGACCGGGCTGGGGTACTACACGCGGGCCCGCAACCTGCAAAAGACGGCGAAGATTGTCGTGGCCGAATACGGCGGCGAGTTTCCCAAGGATGTCGAGAAGCTCACCGAGTTGCCCGGCATAGGCTTGTCCACCGCCGGTGCGATCGCCAGCCTGAGCATGGGCCTGCGTGCGCCGATCCTCGACGGCAACGTCAAGCGCGTACTGGCACGCTTCACGGCGCAGGAAGGCTATCCCGGCGAACCCAAGGTGGCAAAGCAGCTGTGGGCCACCGCAGAACGCTTCACGCCGCATGATCGCGTCAACGCCTACACCCAGGCGATGATGGACATGGGCGCCACCCTCTGCACCCGCAGCAAACCCAGCTGCCTATTGTGCCCACTGGAAAAAACCTGCGAAGCCCACATGCTCGGCCTGGAGACGCGCTACCCGATCCCCAAGCCGCGCAAGACCATCCCGCAAAAACGCACGCTGATGCCACTGCTGGCGAATGCCGAGGGCGCGATCCTGCTTTACCGTCGCCCCTCGACGGGCCTGTGGGGCGGCCTGTGGAGCTTGCCGGAGCTGGATGACCTGCAAGACCTGGAACACTTGGCCAACCAGCACGCGCTGGCACTGGGCAAGCAACAGGAACTGCCGAGCCTGATTCACACCTTCAGCCACTTTCAGTTGGCTATCGAACCCTGGTTGGTCCAGGTCGAGGAATCCGCCAACCACGTGGCCGAGGCCGACTGGCTCTGGTATAACCTCGCCACCCCGCCGCGCCTGGGCCTTGCCGCCCCGGTGAAAAAACTGCTGAAGCGCGCGGCCGACGTATTGAATGCAGGAGTTTCGTCATGACCCGCACCATCATGTGCCGCAAGTACAAAGAAGAATTGCCAGGCCTCGAACGCCCTCCGTACCCAGGTGCCAAGGGCCAAGACATTTTCGAGCACGTCTGCGCCAAAGCCTGGGGCGACTGGCTGAAACACCAGACTCTGCTGATCAACGAAAAACGCCTGAACATGATGAACGCCGAAGACCGTAAATACCTGGCAGGCGAGATGGACAAGTTCTTTTCCGGCGAGGATTACGCCAAGGCCGACGGCTACGTGCCACCTGCTCAATAATTGATCAAAAACCGGGGTCGGCACGTAAGCGACGGTAATAATTAAATATTTTTTGAAAACTTGCTTGACGACCCCCTGAAAAACCCGTTTAATGCGCCCCGTTGCCCAGATAGCTCAGTCGGTAGAGCAGGGGATTGAAAATCCCCGTGTCGGCGGTTCGATTCCGTCTCTGGGCACCACCTTTCGTTTTCAGGTGATGCCAAGCACACCTGAAAGCACACAAGAAACCCGCCTAGTGCGGGTTTTTTGTTGCCTGGGATTTGACTTAACCCAGTGGCGATTTTGATCTCGCGCTTCGCTCACTTCAGCAAAAACACCATCAGCGGATTATCGTTCAACCGCCCTTCAAAGCTTGGAGCGACGTCCGCCAGGGATGTCCCTTGCAGCAACGCCACTTCCTTGCGCGCCACAATCACCCACGCCGGCCGTGGCAACGTACCTAATCGGTCAAGCTCATGAGCCCCCACAAACACCGGCCGCTCATCGTGATCCAGGTTCATCATGTAGCGCACTGCCCAGGTATCCCGGCCGAGGTTGATAAACACCAACGGCCCCGGCTGCGTGACGCGCAGCGCTTCCACCTGGCCGACAAACTGCCGGGTGTCAAACTGCAGGTCCTTGGCCGGCTCTACCACCATCACCAACAACAACCATTGCGCCGACAATGCAATCAGGCTGAGCCAAACCAACCGCCCCACCCGCCGCCAGGCAATCAACGCCGCCACTTGGAACACCATCAGCACACCGATCAGCAGCGGCAACGAAACATCTGGCCAGTAACCATGCTTGTGCCACCCATGCCGACAGACAAACACTGCAACCACGCACAACGCCGGTAGCGCCACGACAAGCCCTTCGTAGCAGCGGCGCACGCCAGCGAGCCAACCTTGCGCATGGAGCAGCCCATAGGCCGCGACAGCCGCAAACATCGGCACCAGGGGCAGGATGTAGTAAGCGCGCTTGAAGTGCGGCACCGACAGCCCGAGCAAGATCATCAAGCCGCAGGCACCGAGCCGCACCACCAATTGCATATCGCCCTCAAACCGCTCGGCCCAGCGATGACGCAGCGCAATCATGGTGGCCAGCGCCAACGGCACCACCGGGAAGTAGCGATACAAGCTCAGTTGGAAGTAAAAATAGAACGGCTCACCGGCTTCATCGAGGCGTCCGCCCACCTGCATCTTGAACACTTCATCGGCAAATGCGTCACCACCGCTGAGACGCGCCAGTTTCACCAGCAGCCACCAACAGGCTGCTAACAACACCAGGCCGACGAGGCCATGAATGAGCACTTGCTTCACGCGCTCGCCAGGCTTGCCCAGCGCCCAATACACGCACACCACGCCACAGACTTCGATCAACCCCAGCGGTCCGCGTATGGCAAAGCCCAGGATGAACAACGCAAACACCGCCAGCCGCCTCCAGCGCCCACCACTGTGCAGCAGGTAAAAACTGCCTATACAGAGCAACGCTACCATCTGGTCCAGGCAGACCGAGCGGGATTTTTCGAGCAGTTGGGTGGTGAGCAACGTCAGCAGCACGGCGAGCAGCGCCCACTGGCGATTCGCCGGGACGAGCAAGCGATAGATCAAGGCAACCACCCCGGCGGACGCCAGGGCGGTGGGCAGCACATTCGCCAGATGGTTGGGCGCACCAAACAGTCGTGCGAACACAACGCTGAAAAAGGTCGCGGTGCCGGGGTAATCCGCGTAGGGCTGGCCATAGGTAGTCGGGAAAAGGCTCGCGCCATGGCGAAACATTTCTTGTAGGAACAGCGCCCAGCGTCCGTCAAACCCTTGGGGTTGCTGATCCCAGATACCCAGAGTGAACAGCAACAGGGCAAACAGGAAAATGCCCAGGGATTCCAGGCGAAAACGGTTGCGGTGATCCATCGGTTGACCTGTCAGGTAAGAGGCGCCGACTTATGGTGCCGGCTGCCCTGCTGAATAACGCCTGAACAGACCTGAACATTCCCGCGCTTACCGACCTGCGGGCCACACCCACTTAGGGATCAACCGAACGTAAATCAACTCGCCCACCAGTTCTATCAGGGTTTGCAGGATCACCACCGTCGCCGCCAACCCACGCACATCCTCGGGCAAGGCCAGCGCCAGAGGCAATACCACCAGCGAGTTGCGCGTCGACGCGCTGAATGTCACCGCCCTGGCCGCCGTCGCCGGGAGTGCAAACAACCGCGAGGCCAACACGCCCATCAGCGGCGCCAGCACCAGAAAACCCACATACACCGGGATCACCGGCAGCAACAGGTTGATATCCCGTACCACCGATGTGATTTGCGAGCCGATCACCACAAACAACACCACCGCCATCGCCGGCACCGGCAACCACGCCCAGCCACTGTTCCAAACACTGACGACCGGCGATCGCTGTGCCAGGGAAGTCGTAACCACCGCCAGAATCATCGGCACCACGATCAACAAGAGGAACGCCTCGATAAACGGCCTTGCCTCCACCACTACCTCGGATTGGGCGCCTAGCATCACACTCAGATAGATCGGTAACAGCGCCAATTGCAGCAGCAACAGCACCGGCGTAGCCGCCAGCATCAACCGCGAATCGCCCTTGCCGATATGGGTAAACACCACCACGTAGTCGATGCACGGGGTCAGCAACACCAGCAACGCCCCGACCAGCAATGCCGGACGCCCAACCAGGCTCTGGGTCAATGCCCACACCAGCAGGGGCACCAGGATAAAGTTGGCGAGCAGTAGTGCCGACAGGAAACGCTTGTTACTCAAGCTCTGGCGCAGATCCAAAAAAGGAATTTGGAGGAACATTGCGTACATCAGCATCGCAATGGTGGGCGTGACCAGCGCGCCGAGGCCGTGGGCAAATGAGGGTGCGAGCAAGCCACAAGCGGCCGCCAGAAGAACGGCTACGAAGTAAACCGGGATCTGGTTGTGTTCGAGGGTGTCGCGGGTCATGAGGCGGCTCTATCGGATCGCAAGAGCGCAAGGTTATGCATCTACCGACTTAAGGTCGAGCGATACAACCAGTTTGGTTATCAGGGGTACTCCTGACGGGCATGTAGCACTGTCAGTATCTCGATCCAATCCTCTATTCGATACACCACCAGATAGTTCGGGTGCACGACAACTTCTCGAGTACCAGGGATTCGACCCATGCGGTAGAGATACGGATGATCTGGAAGAGCCGTTGTCGCTAGCTCGATGGACTCGTTGAAATCACTGGCTGCCGCAGCATTGCGCTCAAGAATGTATTCTAAAATTGCTCTCAGCTCGGCGCGTGCTTCCGGCCGCCACTCAACCCTCATCTTGCGCTTTTCGCTTCGATTCAATCAGAGCGCGCATCTCTGCCATAACCTGATCATGCGGAATGTTTGGACGGGGATCATCAATTGAAGCCTGCACCTTGGCACGAAACCAACGGTCATAGCTGGCGGCCTGCTCTTCAGTTTCAAACGCTGAAACGATGGGAGAAAGTGGAATGCTCATAGAGACCTCCTTAAATGATGCCTGCCAGTCTAATCGGTCCATGATGTGCTGTCGTTCCTCTCGGATGTATGGCTTTATCAAGGGATGTCGGAGCTTAGTGAGCCTGCCATAGGGAACACAAGTAATGGCAAACTGAACAACTGTTACTAAAAAAATAAGAAACTGACAGAGGCCGTGAAACGATGAATTTGACCGACGTCTGCTCGCAAATACCTGCGGCCTCACGTATGCACGATCACCGTATTCCTTTCAAGGAGCCTGCCATCGACGGCTACGTCTTGGGCGGCTTCACCTGGCGCCACCTGCGCACCGACCTCGAACGCCCCCTCGTCATCATCAACGCCGCCACCTCCGTACGCTGTCGCCACTACGCCCGCTTCGCCGACTACCTGTTCGCCAACGGCCTTGACGTCATCACCTACCGCTACCGTGGCATCGGCGAATCCCGCAGCGGCTCACTGCGTGGCTTCAAAGCCTCGTGGTCGGGTTGGGGCGTGCTGGATTTCGAGGCGATGCTGCAGCGAGCGACTACTGGGTTACTTCGACGGCAGTGAACGCACTCATCTGCGGATCGCGCCTGCTGATATTGGCGAAAAGGCAGTCGGACATTTCGCATTTTTTCGCAGCGAGCATCAGCAGAGGCTGTGGCCGATTGCATTGGTATGGCTGCAAAACGGCCAATTAGCTGCGGATACCCTTGGGATTTCCCCCAACCTGCGCTTCAATACTCCCCCCAGATCCAGACCCCTAGGACGCTAAGCCCATGGCCTCGCCAGACAAGCAGCAAAAACGTGCCCAACGGGCAAAGGCCAAGGCCAAGCAAAACCGTACCCAGCGCGCCGTCGCGGCCAAGCTGGATGCGTTCGCCGGTGATGACAGCCGCATTGACCTTGAGTCAGTGGATTTGACCGAGCTGTTCGTAGAAATGCGCACGGCAGGCGAAACCAGCCAGCAAACCCTCTGCGCCGTGTTCCTGGCCCACCCGTTGCTGGCGCTGGTGCTTGAGCAAGAAGGCGAAGAAGAAGCCACCGACTTTATCCTGGCGGCGCTGATCGAGTATCGGCAGTGGACCACGGACACTGATGATGAGGCAGCGGCACTGGCGTGGATCGAGTCGCCGGAGTTCCAGGCGGATTACGTGGCGGCGTCCCAGGCGCTGGTCAGCTCGCAAGAATGACGCACAACTAAATGTGGGAGCGGCGGTGCACTCCCACATTATTTACCGCATTCCGTCAGTTCAGTACGGCAGCACCCGCGCTCTGCGCCTTGCGCCGGCTGGATACAAACAGCCCTGCCGCCACGACCAGCAAGCTCAGCACCCCAGTCGCGATAATCTCGACCCGATGCGCTTCCTGGAACAGCATGATGGTCAGCGTGCCCACGATGAACACCATCACCGCGTAGGTCAGGCCCGGGAACAGCCACATCTTGAAGACAATTTTCTCGCCCGCCGCCATACGTTTCTGACGCATGCGCAGTTGCGACACCGCGATCACCAGATAGACCAGCAATGCAATGGCACCCGAGCTGGCGAGCAGGAATTCGAACACTGCCGCCGGGGCCACGTAGTTGGCGAACACTGCCAGGAAGGCTGCGCCAGTAGACAGCAGCACAGCCCAGTAAGGCGTGCCACTCTTGTTGGTGCGCTTGGCCACGGCCGGTGCATCACCGCGACGGCCCAGGGAGAACAGCATGCGTGAGGCGGTGTAAAGCGCCGAGTTCAGGCAGCTGGTCACGGCTACCAGTACCACCAAGTCGACAATCAGCTTGGCATTCGGGATGCCCATGCGTTCCAGTACGGTCTGATACGAACCCACCGCCGCCAGGGTCGGATCGTTCCATGGCACCAGGGACACCACGATGAAGATCGACAGCAGGTAGAACAAACCGATCCGCCAGATCACCGAGTTGGTGGCCTTGGTGATTTGCTGGCCTGGGTTCTTCGATTCAGCCGCCGCGATGGTGACAATCTCGGTGCCCATGAAGGAGAACATGGTGGTCAGGATCGCCGCCATTACCGCGCCCATGCCGTTCGGCATGAAGCCTTGGGTGTCGAACAAGTGCGAAACGCCGCTGACCTGGCTGGTCGGCAGGAAACCGAAAATCGCCGCCAGGCCGAGGATCACGAAGCCAACAATC
Organism: Pseudomonas sp. EA_15y_Pfl1_P101; assembly: GCF_963970835.1. Taxonomy (NCBI): domain Bacteria; kingdom Pseudomonadati; phylum Pseudomonadota; class Gammaproteobacteria; order Pseudomonadales; family Pseudomonadaceae; genus Pseudomonas; species Pseudomonas sp. EA_15y_Pfl1_P101. The sequence continues at coordinate 89,327 of NZ_CAXAPA010000010.1, forward strand.
GCCACGACCTTGATCAGCGCAAACCAGAACTCGAACTCGCCGTAGTTCTTCACGCTGAACAGGTTGGTCACGGTCAGCAGCAAGGTGATGATCAGCGTAAAGGCCCAGATGGCCACATCCGGGAACCAGGCATGCAGGATGGTCGCGGCGGCGTTGGCCTCCAGCGGAATCACCAGCACCCAGAACCACCAATAGAGCCAGCCGATGGTAAAACCGGCCCAGTGGCCGATCGCCCGGTCGGCATAGGTGGAGAACGAACCCGTGTCTGGCGAGGCGACGGCCATTTCGGCCAGCATGCGCATCACCAACACCACCAGCGTACCCGCAGCGGCGTAAGCCAACAGTACGGCCGGGCCGGCGGCAGCAATCGCGTGGCCGGAGCCAACAAACAAACCGGCGCCGATAACGCCGGCAATCGACAGCATGGTGACGTGACGCGGTTTGAGCCCCTGTTCGAGGTCATTGGAGCTTTGCGTACTACTCATTGACACACCTTTACGAGGAATTGCGAAAACGGTCCGCCCGGCCTGTGATCTTTATCGTGAAAAGAAACCAACAGGGCGTTCTTTATTTTTTACGCAAGATTTGCGCCAAAATGTTACAGCGTCGCGATTGACGCGGGCTGTAGGAGGATTGAGCAGTCCTCGCAAGTCATTGAGAACAATGGCATTCCGCTATAGCGTTACCGTGCGACTCACTTTCAATACGAAAAAACGCACCATAAACACACACAAAAAGTACGTGACGCCCCACAAAAGGGCTGATAAGCACCGTTTGCCCGGTTAACCCTTCCAACCCCCGGCCAAAGCTGGCACCATCGCGCCCTTTTTTACGCGAAGCCTGCGGCTTTTCGGGTTCAAACGGTTGTTCGGTTGTTGATGGCGCGACACCCTGCTGTGCCGATGCGACACCCTGCCGCACACCACCTGTTTACCGCCGGCCGCGCTGTTGGCTGCCATCAAGACGCTATGCTAGCTTGGCGCCTCGCCAGGAAGGCGGACCAACAGCGAAGATCGCAACGAACACAACGAGGACCGCACATGGCCGAGGCCACGCCCGCGCTTGAAATCCGCAACTTGCATAAACGCTATGGTGAGCTGGAGGTACTTAAAGGTATTTCGCTGACCGCTCGCGACGGCGATGTGATCTCGATCCTGGGTTCCTCCGGTTCCGGCAAGTCCACCTTCCTGCGCTGCATCAACCTGCTGGAAAACCCGAACCAGGGCCAGATCCTGGTGGCCGGCGAAGAACTCAAGCTCAAGGCCGCGAAAAACGGCGAGCTGATGGCCGCCGACGGCAAGCAGATCAACCGCCTGCGCAGCGAAATCGGTTTTGTGTTTCAAAACTTTAACCTGTGGCCGCACATGAGCATCCTCGACAACATCATCGAGGCCCCTCGCCGAGTGCTCGGCCAAAGTAAAGCCGAAGCCATTGAAGTGGCTGAAGCCCTGCTGGCAAAGGTCGGGATTGCCGACAAGCGCCACGCCTACCCCGCGCAATTGTCCGGCGGCCAGCAACAGCGAGCGGCCATCGCGCGCACCCTGGCGATGCAACCCAAGGTCATCCTGTTCGACGAGCCCACTTCGGCGCTTGACCCGGAAATGGTTCAGGAAGTACTTAATGTGATCCGCGCGCTGGCCGAAGAAGGTCGCACCATGCTGCTGGTCACCCATGAAATGGGCTTCGCCCGCCAAGTGTCCAGTGAAGTGGTGTTCCTCCATCAGGGCCTGGTCGAAGAGCAAGGATCGCCACAGCAGGTGTTTGAAAACCCGCTTTCGGCGCGCTGCAAACAATTCATGTCCAGCAACCGCTAACGGAGCAACATGCATGCAGAACTATAAAAAAATCCTCCTGGCCGCGGCCGTCTCGATGGCATTCAGCGCCACGGCCATGGCAGAAACCTTGAAAATGGGGATCGAAGCGGCCTATCCGCCGTTCAACAACAAAGACGCCAGCGGCAACGTCGTCGGCTTCGACAAAGACATCGGTGACGCCCTGTGCGCCAAGATGAAAGTCGAGAAGTGCGAAGTGTATGTGTCCGACTGGGACGGCATCATCCCGGCCCTGAACGCCAAGAAGTTCGACTTCCTGGTCTCCTCGCTGTCCATCACCGATGAACGCAAGCAGGCCGTCGACTTCACCGACCCGTACTACTCCAACAAACTGCAGTTCATCGCCCCTAAAGCCACCGCCGACTTCAAGACCGACGCCGCTTACCTGAAAGGAAAAGTCATCGGTGCACAACGCGCGACGTTGGCCGGTATGTACCTGGAAGACAAGCTGCCGGATACCGAAACCAAGCTCTACGACACCCAGGAAAACGCCTACCTCGACCTGACGTCCGGCCGCCTGGATGGCATCCTGGCCGACAAGTACGTGCAATACGAATGGCTCAAGAGCAAAGACGGTTCCGCCTACGAGTTCAAAGGCGACCCGGTGGTAGAAAGCGACAAGATCGGTATCGCCGTACGTAAAGGCGACCCACTGCGCGAGCGCCTGAACAAAGCCCTGGCGGAGATCAAGGCAGACGGCACCTACAAGAAGATCAACGACAAGTACTTCCCTTTCAGCATCGAATGATGCTGAACGGTATGCCCGACGCGCTCACGTGAGCGCGTCGGCTTTTTGCAATGCCTGCCGCGATATGAAAACACCATGAATTTCGATCTCTACGGATTCGGCCCGGCGCTCGCCGCTGGCGCGCTGATGACCGTCAAACTCGCGCTCACGGCCCTGTGCCTGGGGCTGGTGCTCGGCCTTGCCGGCGCCTTGGCCAAAACTTCGCCGTACAAGCCGCTGCAATGGCTTGGCGGTGCTTACTCGACAATCGTTCGCGGTGTGCCGGAACTGCTGTGGGTGCTGCTGATTTACTTCGGCACGATCAACGCCATGCGCTCACTGGGTGAGTTGCTCGACATTCCCGACCTGTCCCTCAGCGCCTTTGCCGCTGGCGTGATCGCGCTGGGCATGTGTTTCGGCGCCTACGCCACGGAAGTGCTGCGTGGGGCGATCATCTCCATTCCCAAAGGCCACCGCGAAGCGGGTGTGGCGCTGGGCCTGTCGAAGTTTCGTATCTTTACCCGGTTGATCATGCCGCAGATGTGGCGCATCGCCCTGCCGGGGCTGGGCAATCTGTTCCTGATCCTGATGAAAGATACCGCGCTGGTTACGGTCATCGGCCTCGAAGAAATCATGCGCCATGCGCAAATCGCCGTAACCGTCACTAAACAGCCTTTCACCTTCTATATGGTCGCCGCGTTCATCTATCTGGCCCTGACGTCTCTGTCGATGGTAGCTATGCACTTCCTGGAAAAACGCGCCGCCCGCGGCTTCGTGAGGACGACGTAATGGAATGGGAAGTCATCATCAAGTGGCTGCCGAAGTTTATCCAGGGCGCCATCCTGACCCTGGAACTGGTGAGCATCGCTGTGATCCTCGGCCTGATCCTGGCCATCCCGCTGGGTATCGCGCGCTCGTCCAGGCACCTGTCTGTGCGTGCCCTGCCCTATGCCTACATCTTTTTCTTTCGCGGCACGCCGCTGCTGGTGCAGTTGTTCCTGGTCTACTACGGCCTGGCCCAATTCGACGCCATCCGTTCAAGCTTTATGTGGACGTACCTGCGCGACCCGTTCTGGTGTGCCACCGCCACCATGACGCTGCACACCGCAGCGTATATCGCCGAGATTCTGCGGGGCGCCATCCAGGCCATTCCGCCTGGGGAAATCGAAGCAGCCCGTGCGTTGGGCATGTCCAAGCCCAAGACGCTGTTCTACATCATCCTGCCCCGGGCCGCGCGCATCGGGCTGCCGGCCTACAGCAACGAAGTCATCCTGATGCTCAAGGCCAGCTCGCTGGCGAGCACCGTGACCCTGCTGGAGCTGACCGGCATGGCCAGGACGATCATCGCGCGCAACTACCTCACCGTGGAGATGTTCTTCACCGCCGGCGTGTTCTACCTGCTGATCTCCTTCCTGCTGGTGCGCGGCTTCAAACTGCTGGAACGCTGGCTGCGCGTCGATGAATGCCAGGGACGTTGAAGCACGCTTTGAGGCGCTGGATGCGTTTCTGATCAAGCACCAAGGGCTGTGGCGACCACGGCCCTTTATTCATCGGCAATTGCCTTGGGAACCCGAGCATCCGGAACTGGCCCGGTGGCTGCGTCAACGCTCGTTGTCCGACGCAGAAACCAGCCATAACCACCCCCACACACTGCCGGCGCCCGCACCGTTTCCCACACTAGCCTGCGAAGCCTTGCATCTCAGTGCTGTGGATAAGTTACCGACGCGGCTCCTGCAACCCGCTGCGCACCGCCTGAATGTCGACGTACCCGGGCGCAAATGGCAGCAAATCGAAGCGTTCGGCGCCGCGCTGCAGTTTGCGCAAACACCCCGGCATTGGCTGGATTGGTGCGCCGGCAAGGGCCACCTCGGCCGCCGCCTGTTGCACACAGGCCAACAGCTGACCTGCCTGGAGTACGACCCGGCGCTGATCGCGGCAGGCCAGGCCTTGAGCGATCACCATGGCCTGCCCGTTATCCATCGCCTGCAAGACGTGATGGCCGATGTGGCGCTCAGCCGTGAACACACGCCCGTCGCCCTGCACGCCTGTGGCGACCTGCACGTGCGCCTGCTAAAACTGGCCAGCGCGGTCGGGTGCCAACAGCTCGCGCTGGCGCCCTGCTGCTATAACCGCATCACCGCCGACACCTACCAGGCACTGTCCACCGCAGGCCGCGCCTCAACCTTGCACCTGTCGATCGATGACCTTGGCCTGCCCCTGAGCGAAACCGTTACCGCCGGCAAGCGGGTGCGCTTGCAGCGCGACACGTCCATGGCGCGGCGCCTGGGTTTCGATCAACTGCAACGCGAGCTGCGTGGCTGCGACGAATACCTGCCCGCGCCTTCGCTGCCCACGCGCTGGCTGGACAAGCCTTTCGCCGACTACTGCCGGGAACTGGCACGTCTTAAGGGGTTATCCACAGCTGAACAAGAGTGGGCAGTATTAGAGGCGTACGGCTGGAGCCGTTTGGCCGAGGTCAGAAACCTGGAATTGGTGCGTGGCCTATTTCGGCGCCCGCTGGAGTTATGGCTGGTACTGGATCGGGCATTGTTTCTAAGCGAAGCCGGCTACAAGATCGAAGTAGGCAGCTTCTGCGAAACCGCATTGACGCCGCGCAACTTGATGGTGCTTGCCGAGCGCGATTAGGGGGCAGAATTGTCGCACCACAGCCTGTGGATAACTCTGTTGATAGATTCTTTACAGAGCCTGTAGCCCTCTGCGCTACAGGTCGAAAAACAAGCTGATCATTTTTTGTTCACCCAATAAAACATCCGCAAAACAGGCAGTTGCGGCGGAATGAGAACCGCTCCAAAAAATGGCTGTTACGTGACATCCTCAACCAACCGATTGTGCATAAGCATCTGGCGTTAAGCATATAAACCGCGACTTATAGCGATTTTTTGCGCGCAATCAATAACCGGCAAAGCGCGTCGATATCGTCTCCGGCCAAGGTCAATGCCTGGCTGTCCAAGGGGTCGACGCCAAACGCCAGCGCTTCATTGATTGCCCTGTCGCGGTGCACCTCCAGCGGCGGCTTTGCACCCAGGCGCTGCTTGAACGCCTCAAGCATGTCCAGGGTGAAGGCATCGTCCTCATCCAGTTGGTTAAGCACATAGCGAACCTGCGGTGGGCCCTCGCGCGCAAGATGCGGGGCCAGCAGCCTATCGAGTTGGTCCAGGGTGGCCAAGGACGCGGCGTCAGCTTTGGCAATCACCAACACCACATCGGCCACGCTCAAGGCTTGATCAAAGTAGACATTATTACCGGCGGGGGTATCGATGATCACCGTTTGCCGCTCGCTCAGGCGCAACCCCGACAACTGCTGCGCCAGCCAACCCGGTTCGCGCTTGAGCCAACCCTGAAGGTTTTCCTGCTGCTGGGTATCGATATCGCCAAAGGGGATGACCCGGCACCCGGCGAAGCCCGGTTGCAGGATCTGAACCCAGGGCGTATTCAACAAACTGGCGCGACCGATGCCAGGCAAGCTCGCGCTGACGCCGAAGTGATGACGCAAGGCGTTCTGCGGGTCCAGATCCAAAGCCACCACCGACTCACCCAACCGCTGCATGCCGCTGCTCAAGGCCGTGACCAGCGTGCTGCGGCCCACGCCTCCATTGGCCGAGACCAACGCGACGACAGTGGGCCGTGCCACGGCAACCTTTTCCTGTTGAGGTGGTTCATTGGCCCTCGGGCCTGAAGAAGGAAAGGGGGCGCCATCGTCGACCGGAACACTGCCGAAGAAATGCAACCGCGCGTTCAGCCCGCGCACATCTCGCGTGACATGTTTGCCGAGCAACACAAAAATCTTGTCAGTAAGGCTCATGACCAAACTCCCACACGACGCTGCCTAAAGACGTGAAGGGCCGGCAAGAAGAAGGCTTACCGCAGGTCTTTTTATATAGGGCGCTCTGTTGCCGCATTCTCTGACAGCGAAAACAAAGTGTCATTATTTTGATGAAGTTAACGCTAAATTTTTAGACCGACGGCAAGTAGTCAAATTAATGACCCCGCCAGCATCCGATCCAACGTCTCTGAACCTATGAGCGAACCGGGCACCCGAGTCCCCGGTTCTGGCCCACCAATCGACTTAACGGCGAATGCGGTACTCGGTGAACGCGTAATCACCCTGGCAATCACTGGAAGGATCCGCCGCCACACTGACGTAATGCACGGTATCCGGGTCGACCAGTTTATACGTGTAGATATCCGGCGAAGGCACGCCATCCGTGCGCAATTCATTCTTGCCGTTGGCCGCGGCCCACGTGCCCTGCTCGGTCTGAATCACCTGAGTCTGCTGCGCATCACGGAAGAAGGTAATAGTGAAACGGCCGTCCGGCTTGAGGTTATTGGTCCACGACAGGAACTGGCACTTGCTGGTCTGCGTGCGCAAGCCCTTCCAGGTACCGACCAACGCCGGATCGTTGCCAGGCTTATGGGTGGAACACGCGCTGAGGGCTGTGACGAGAAGGATCAGGGACAGTGAAAAAATCCGTTTCATGTAAAGGCTTCCTTGGGTCGAAACGAGTGCGGAAATTGCCTTGATCAAGACCGGGTAGACCGCTGGATGACAAAGGATGAATCCTACCTCGTTGCGAGGAAAAAGGGTTCGCTGCGAGAAAACCTTGGCTTCTGCAAAAATAGTCAGAATTCAGGGGTTTACAGAAGCTTGGCAATCGCTATAATCGTCGCCCTAACACGCCGGTATAGCTCAGTTGGTAGAGCAACTGACTTGTAATCAGTAGGTCCCGGGTTCGACTCCTGGTGCCGGCACCATATAGAACAACGACTTAGGCTCACCTCACGGTGGGCCTTTTTCGTTTTGGGCTTCTTCTAATAGAAATTTTCCCCGTTCGTTCCCCGTTTCTTTAAAAGACTGGTGACTCCACCCTCGTCAGTCATCAGCACAGCAAGCCATCCCATTACCTCGCAACATCACCACCCCGGATCAGGGTAGTGGCCATTCATGGGGTGTTTCACGAAAGGCGGATGTAGGGGATTATCCGCGATTAGCTGGGCTCCCATTCCGGTATGGCAGGTACTGGAAAAACTACCGAGGTCCCGGTAGTTCACTTTCCCGCCTACAAGCGCATTTCCCTGATTACGCGCCTAGGCTCAGTTCCCTGCGAAAGTGCGCGTCGGGCGTCCTTGGTGAGCTGATCGAGGGCTTGCTCCTCGAATGCCGCCGCCATTGCGCTGGCCTTCCTGACAATCAGCAGCGCCAGTTCCGGCGGAAACGCCACCTTGTCGGCGGGTAGATAATCACAGTCAATAACGGACACGGCTCTATCCTCGGTGCGCGGTTGATGCTGGCGCCGGAATGAAGCGGGGCCAGCAGATGACCTGCGGATGTTACCAGCGGAACGTGAGCAACTACCTGGAAACCGGGGCTGGCCAAGCTGACAAGTCGACCAGCTTCCGCTCCAGGGTGAACAACTCGTTCACCACCTGCTCCGACCTGCTGTCAGGTCGCTGGAAGCCCCGGAAAATACTTGACGAGCATCAAGCACCAGCACACCACCTATCAGGCTGTCAGCGTCGTATTGCTTGGGCTGCGGGCAACTTGGTCGTGGTCTGTCGGCAAAAATCTGTCTAGGGCCTGTCTAGTATTGCCTGGCGCGCTAAGCATTTGTGTGGCCCGGTATTTCACCACACCATCCCGCCAGCAGAGCCTTGATATTGATCGAGCAATTACCTTGACGGGTACCTCTAGAATTCTTGACGAGGCTAGCATTGGCCAATCTGCGCGAATGCCCGCAAAGCTTTGTCCTGCCTGGCTTTCAGCGACCCAACTGCTGGTGGCACCAGATAAATCCGTCAAGACCTGTCAAGAATTTCGTCAAGTTTGCGTCAAGGCTGGTCAAGGATTCTAGAGGTGTTTACCTGGTGCGATTCTGGGCCACTGGTCACGCAAATTACCGTCGCGGCTCTCCCCGATTCTGGACGAGGTAGCCATCCGGTCGCCTACCGGATCTGCCGCCAGCCGGCGCAGGCAATGGTTGCTGGGCGGACTTGGATGATCCGCGGCCTCCACATCTGTCCAGAGCCTGTCCAGAATCAGTCAGGGGTCTGAGACGGAAAAGCCCTTAACTTTGACGGCCTCCGCACGGGATAAGCCTCAGACGGCCACCCAGCGCCGGTTTCGTCTCATGCCTGTCTCAAATTCCGTCAAAGTGTGGTCAAAGTGCCGCAGGTCTCCAGGGTACAAACCACATGATCATGCTGTGGCTCCAATGGTCACCCAGAGTTATTTGGAAGATCCTATTACTCTGCTGTTGATTCTCGATTTTGCGGCGGAAGGAGCGTTTCAGGATGGGCGCTCAGATACTGTTCAAAACGTTTTGCATTCTTGTATTCGTTGTATCCGGTAGCGAATAAAGCGCTACCGCAGGTAAACGTAAAGACGAGACAAAGCCCAATGAAAAATCCATAAGGCGGCCCCGCTTTCAACATGACTGCGATGCCCAGGATAGCTCCAACAGCCATGAAGATCATAGCTACGAGCATTCCGACCCAAGCGCCAATTACGTCTGAGCGCCGGATTCTGATAAAAGGTGTGGGGTTCTCTGGAGTAATGACCAAGTATTTGGCGACTTGGCGGATCTGCTTCCTATCCCACAGCCCCAACTGGGCGAGCTTCAGCAACGCAGCTGCCTTCACGGAGCTGGCACGAATACCCGAAGCGATGTGAAACCCTTCAAGCTGGATTGCATCATCGAGATACATAGTAAATGGGCTCTCCACCACCCGATCACTGCGTAGTTCTTTCAAACGCTTGTATCGCTTGTGTACGAAGTGGCTATCGTAAAATTCCAGCGCCTTGACCAAGGCAGTCATGAGAATTACGACGACTCCTGCAAGTGCTGTAACGATTGCAGAACTGCTATTGGAAAAGCTTTGAATTTGCTCAAGCATAGTTGCCACTTTTCAGATAACGGAAACGGTAATATTGCCTTTATCCCCGCTACCATTCTACTTCGATCAGGAATCTATCTGTATTGGCTATAGAGCAGTGGCGTTCTATGAAGAAAAAGGCATTTGGCGACCAAGATTTTTGAAGGCAGGGGGGGGCTGCCTAGGTCCGCCCTTTGGAGAGGCGAGCCTCAGTGCGAACTCCCTGCTGTTTTCGAAAAAGCGTAGCGCCGGCGCCGTGAATTCCCGGAATTACTTTTACGTGGTATGTGTATGCCGGCGGCAAAGTGGTCTGGCGATGTAATACGGGATTTCCTCGCAACTAACGCATGAGCCCCGCCCACCGGGGTCGCAGCCTGCTTTCAGACAGTCACGCTCAGCTAATCCGTCTCATGCCTGTCTCACATGCACTGGCGATAAGGTAAAGGCCCGGTAAAAGTAGGCTGTCCGAAAGGGCGGTATCCGTCTGGGGTCTGTCAGGGGTATCAGGGGCCACAGTGCGCTTGTTTGACAGGCAGGTCCGGCGATAAGCCTCAGACGCCCACCGGACGTGGGTTTTGTCTCGTGCATGTCTCGCGTTCTGTCAAAGTATGGTTAAAGTGGAGGTTTTTTGTTCCGCAGCAGATAGAGATAAAAGTGATTTCTATAGAGCTGCCCAAGACATTTCAGCTTCTATTAAGAAACGAAATCCTCGGTAGGGGGTAGGCGAGATCTGTGTGTGACATTTGCTGTGGGTAGTGCATGGGGTGTGTGTTTTGTAGTCGTAACCATCAATGACGAGACGAAAAAGGCCCTATTTGATAGGGCCTTTTTGTGTTCAGAGGAAAGCTAGATTCTTGACAAGTTGAGGCATGAAGCTCACACGTGCTGGCTGACCTTTTAACCCTAGCAGTTCGTAGATCTGCCCGCCGATGCCAGGTCTCACTTCGCCATCGTCCCCCTTATCTTTGTCTATAGCAAAGTATAGAAACTCAAACATGTCTGCGATTTCATCAGGGAACTCATTGCGTAGAGCAGCTTCCGATTTTTCATGCATAACAGGCGAAACGATGTGTATTTTTCGGACATTCAAGCTTTGAATAAGCTCAAGAATGTTTGTTCTGACAACACAGCTCCCCGAAATTACAGACTTCACAATCACTAGAACATCAGACTTTTCATAGCCAGGCTCGATGAACTTGTGAACAATCGGTGCGATACTTCCGCCGGGAATAGCGTAGTGGTTATTCCAAAATACGGCTGCTTTTGTATCATGTTTCTCTCGCAGACTGTCGTAGACGCCTTTTGACAAAAAGTCAGCGTCTTCTGCCGTCGATGCAAGCAAGCACGATTCGTGTTCCGAAATTTTGTCGCTCAGCAGCTTGCCCAAGATCAATCCGATCTCGTTCATCGTCTCTGAGTAGGCCTTTGGGTTTTCGGTCGATAACAGAAGGTTATCCAGCGCTTTTCTGGCAACACCGCTGGCAAAGGCACTGTATTCCCTGTTCACAATGCTCATTGTTGGTCATCCCCTATGGGCGATTGGTCGTCTAAACCGTCTTCTGCTAGTGACATCAAAAATAGGATGATGTCACCTGGCGTTTTGAGATTCTCAAGAATCTCGGGCGCTGGGGTCGGCGTGTCGGAAGCAACTCGCGCCTGCATCCCATTGTAGTCGACTATAAAAGCGCCAGATTCTACAGTTATCGTTGCCCTTTGAAAAGCTGCTAGCTTTTCGACCAGCCAAGCCGGAACCTCTATCTCTTTAGCTACGGGACTGGCGATTGAAAAGTCCTCCAGCTCGACCGTCATCATAAGGCGACCGTTGAGAAGACCTGCGAATAGATCAGGCCTTGAATTCGCTTTGGCTCGGGCCATTACGTTCCCTACCGTCCTACCTTCATCGTTTTCCCCACACCACTCACCTAACACCAATCTGAATGCTGCGTCAATATTGGACCAGCTTTTTGTTCTGCATAGGGTCTCCATCACTTCTCTGAGTGGAGCATGCCCATCCATAAGCTTGGGCACGGAGGGGAAATAGGGGAAGTACTCAGAAATGCAATACGTCTTCATTTCGCGGGGGATTTTCGCCTCATTCGCGGCAGCTTTGTCGGGGCAGCTCACCAGCAAGATTTGGGTTGAACCCTTGCTTTGATGGAACTCGACATCAATCTGCCTCTGAAGGTCAAACCTATCCTGCATTTCGTCATCCCAATTGGCTGCCGCTCCGCTGGAGTTTTTCGCTTGGTAATTCGTCTTTTCCGCGGTCGATAATCTACGGACACAAATGTCATCGACATAGGCAACTTCTTGAGAGGAAATTTGATAATCATCTAGATCTGAAAGCGCGACCTGGGATGCTATGGTGCAAATTTTGGCGGTAGCGTAGTAGTTTTCAAAGTCACCACCTTTTTTATTATTATTGCCTCCCACACCAATATTGCGGAGTTTTTTCGCATGCGGAGCTCCGAACTTCGCTTCGACAAAATCCATCACATCCATATTTTTGTCCTTCCATATTGTAATGAGCTCGTGGTGAGCGACGCATTATGCGATTGGGGCTTTGTTCCGTCGAGAGACACGATCGGCGCCGCTGGTGGTGTCCTGTCCATGGCGATTCATTTGCCGATAACCATGCATCCGGTCGAAACACCTGATTCTGGTGGAAACCACAGCGGAAACCAGCGCCTGGCAACCGCTCGCATTGGTAACTTCGGGTGGTAACCAGCGTGGTAACCACTGGCCGAGTTCGCACCAGGTTCGCGTAAGAGGGTGCGAACCAGAAGTGCGAACCTGCTGCGCGGAACGCGCTCGAATGCGTACCAACAGTGCGTACTGAGCTGCGTACTTCCTGTGCGCAATTTGCGCAGTTACTGCGCAGTGCTGAGGCTTAAACATCTGCGGGCCGCCAGGGCTTCACGCGGCCCAGTGCGTGAACATGCTGCGTGAAGGGTGCGTGAAACCTTGACGGGGGAGGTCTTCGCGCAAAGGCCAAGTGCGCGACGGGCGTGCGCGAAGCACTGCGCAAGTTGCCCTCTCCGGACTAGACGCAGACCTAAGGGCATGCGACGTATCTGCGCTACTTGGTCAGCATCTCTCTGACCTCTTTACCGTTTTCAATCACTACAACTTTAGCGATCACGCCTCCCTGCAGAGAAAGCCCGTACTGGGTAGGCGCCTGCCAGGTGACTTTCGAGCTGAGATAATATTTCCCCGGTGGAACGTCGGTGAACTTGAAGTAGCCCGTTCCATCAGCTTGCGTCAATTTCATTCCCTTCTCGGCGCGGGGATCTGGCGCGCCCAAGACTTGCCCGCCTAAATAGCTTTCCGTGTACCACTGAGTGGAGTAACTCGTGACTGGAAGGATGTATACGTCGCTGCCTGCTCCGTACTTCACATCGCCGCCCACTGTTCGCATAAACACCTGTCCAGTGAGAATTCCGCTGCCACTGGTAGGGAGAGACTCGTATTCTGCGATTGGAAATGGAACTCGTGGAACAATTTGCTGCTGAGGTAATGCGCAGCCTCCGAGTGCAGAAGCAGCAAGTAGAACCAGTCCAATTTGCTTGAGTTTCATGGTACCCCTCCCGAATGTATCGCGACTTTATCATCAGCGAGAAAAGCCCACCATCTAGCCCAGTCCGGCTCTTTTAACCATGAACGCAATGACCCGCGCGTGTGAAGGCCCAGGTGACACGTTGGCAGGTAGCGCCTCGCGCAGACCAGGTGCGCGATGGACGTGCATTAAACACTGATGCCCGCAGCTATTGGATACCGCATTGGCTCAATGCGACCTCCAGCGATTGGTCCAGTACGTATTCTCCGGTCGTAGACGCTGCCTGATTCAGTCCAACAGTGCGATAGATAAGCGTCTTGCCGGATCGCATCTCTTTGAGAATGGACTGAGCCTTCTCGCCTGTTGACGCGGTAAACGGCGACATGGATCGTGCTGTAGCCTCCATCGCAGTCTTGTAGGCATTTTCCACTATTTGTTGCTGCTGGGGATCTTTCGGTGCGTAGGCTTGCATAGCTTTGAGCTGGCCCTCGGGCACATAGTCCAGCGGGGTTTCGCTGGTGCTGATCGTCCATGCCTTGTTTTGATCGACTCTGAGCTGGACGTCGCCAACCGGGATCAGGAAGCGGCCGCCGCTTTTCACGCCCACTCGTAGGTCGCCGTTTACCACCTCAATGTATGGGTAGTATTGATTGCTGACGGTGTATATCCCGCCCCTTGTGTAATAGGTGCCCACCGTGACTGCGCAGCTGGATTTATCAGTGAATTTGTCAGTGTTGCGGACAGTCACCCATTCGACCGCGGGGCCGGTAGCACAACCAGACGTCAGTAGGGCGAGCAATAAGACAGGGGCGAGCTTCACATTCACATTCCTTGTACTGGATTAGCCTATTCAGGTGGCCGGCAATATAGCAGGCGGGAATGCTATACCGCGTGGCTCGGCCAGCATTTGGCTGGCCTCCATGGTGTGTTTCTTCGAGAGGAACTGGACGAGCAGTTGACCAGCCAAGTAGTGGTCACTGATGGTGGTCACTGCGCTTAGTCACCACTCAGGTGCGGATTCAACGCCAACCCGTGGATACCTGGGTGGATACTGGCAGCTTTTGACCCATGACGGTTACCCCCTGCAGCCATAAAATAGCGTTGAATCCTACCAACCAACCACATGGATATTCATAGAGAACCGCGACCTCCTAGGTTGTAAAGAGCGTAGGCAGAGCGCTACGCTGGCGCGCCCCCCGTCCCCGACACGCCCAAAATCAGGATCACAATGGACCGAACTAAGCTGCTAGCTTGCGCTGAAATGAACTGCTTGAGCTTCGTGAATAATTTGGCACTGTCTGGCGCTACGCGGGAGCAGCTCGGCCGAGGGAGGGTTCTTAGTAATTTTTGGAGCCAAATCTCCCGTAATGCGCTGGACTTAGCAGTTTTGGACTGGTGCCACGCCTTCGGCCAGCAAAATGATGCGTTGCATTGGAAGAAGGTGTTTACAGATGACGAAGACACATTTCGAGAAAGCATGCTCACCTCAATGGAAGTTTCCTTCGATGAGTTCAAGCAATTCCGCGAGCAGATGAAGGTTTACCGCGACAAGGATCTCGCGCACTTGGAGCTTCGCAACATTTCTATGATTCCCGCCATGAACAAAGCTATCCAGTCCATGGCGTTTTACTACCATCAGATCCAGTGTGCGAAACGGGAATTAGGCATGCACTGTCGAGACCATACTCTGTATGAATGGTTCGACAGCGCCTGCGCTGGGTTTGATCGTGATGCTGAGCTGGCCTTCGGTGCTACGGGAACACCGCGTGGTCCGGACATTCCGAAGCGTCGCCAGCGTTGCGCGAACTCACGTACTGGTCCCAGCGACCTAGCAAAACCTGTTATCGAGCGCGCACCAGAACCTGACAAAACCTAACATCGGATCGAGTGCTCGGCCTGGCGCGATGTTGAGAAATGTTGAGATCAGATCGACTTGGAGCCGGTGGCCACGTTCGCCGCTTGTTAGTAAAAGTTAGCCCTTGGGGGAGGTTGGCCAACCCGCCGCCCTGTTAACAATTGTCAAGGTTGGCCGGAGCCGGGCGACTCTGTGACGGAGATCCCTATGACGGATGGTAACCAGGCGAGGTGGTTACTTTTGGCGGTTGCCGGCGTGGTTACTAAGTTTGAAAAAACTATACTTATGAACCGACAACGTATGTGTAAGCAATGAAATTTGGTAGCTCGAACATATCCCCACCTACCTTGAGATCTCGTCTGTTTATCTGGCTGGGATTGGCCTCGACGTACTCCTGTAGGGAGGTTAAAAATGAAGGATCGTCCGCGTCTCGCATATCGATATAAAATGATACCAACTGATGCTCACCCTCCGCGCTGACAAGAGCTGTTATATGACCCAGATCAGAGCCCAAGCCAGCCGCTATTCTTGATATCTCTAAGAGGCTGGCCGACAGCGGCGTCCGACGTGTAATCAGTTGGTACGCTCGGTTTCTAAGCTCGGTCCCCCAAATTGTAACCGCACCATCAACCAGAACCTCCCAGATAGGGGCATCATAATGAGGACATGGAGTGCCGGACCAATAAGGGTGAACACCAGTTAGCCATAGATTATCGTCGCTTTCTTTAAGCCTTAGCATCCAGCTTATCCAATTCGCATCTAGGCGGGTGCGGTTTGACTCAGCAGATACCCCAACATCAGTAAGATTTTCATCTCTAATGTGCCCGTCCTTTCCTCCCCACGCCTCGTTGTTTGCAACGGCGAGCGCACTCTCTGGTGTATCAAATATGAAAAGGCCTGTTAGTCGAGATGCGTGGCTTGGAAAGTCACTCTGGCGGTGCTCTTCAAGAATTTGCTCAAATCTAAGTCTTTGCCAATCTTTATCGATCAGAACCCTTGCAAGGGTCATGGAAAGAAACGATCCCGAGGGATTGCATTTCGCTATCAAGCTTTGGCTCAAAAGCACTCCACGATATGCATTCCACGCTACTACAGGGTGCTCAATGTCGAGATACATAAAGCCTTCGAAATCCATTGGTGTTGACTCAATTTCGTTAATTTAGGGGGACAAACCGGTTCAGCCCCCTCAAGCGATAGCTTTTAGATACGTATACGATGCTGGCGACAAGCGTCAAAAGATGTATACGATTTCATTAAAAATATTGGATAGAGTTCCGGGTAGACATAAAGTCATCGAAAATTTTGCACCTTGCGATCAGTCAACTGTGTAGGTGCAAATATGGCCGTTACTCCTCATCCATTAGATTATTTTCAAGTGAGTATTGCGGTAGCGATAAAATATACCAGAAACAAACTTGACACTGAGTCAATAAATTCCGCAACGCCTGATGATGTCATTAACTAAATATAGTTTTTGCAGACGAGTTTTTAATAAATTGCGATGAGTCATGGTGCGGACGCATTCGCACAGACAGAGTCCATTTTTCGCTTGAAGGCTTCCCATACGGAAGAGTTCCAATCCTCAGCTTTCAATCGAGCACAGTAGTCGCTAAGTGCTTTCCGCAGCCTTCCTTCAAACTGGGTCGCGTTAATTACTTTTCCCTCAATCAAGGGGCCCTTCCTAACAATACGCCAACCACCCGTTGTCTCTGCTTGGTGGAGAATGCCGCATCGAACGTGGACATAAAAGTCATTGGCAACAGCCCGAAAGGACGAGAACTGTTGATGACAATCAAAAAAATCATGAAACATACGCCTCGACAATTGGTTTGAGTCTTTACGCCCCTGCGCAAAACACTCTAGCGCTTCAATCATTAAGCAAGATATTGCCATGATAGAAAAACCGTTCTTACTATTGCACCCCACTGTCACTGGATCTAGATATCTCTCCAAAAATCTTTGCTCAATAAAATCAGCTATTGCAACTCTATCTTGAGCAGCCACCATATCCATATATTGGGAAATAGTGCATTTGCTAGAAAGCTTAATGCCTTCCAATGGTCCAGAGATCATCGAGTACTCCGCAAATTTCAGAAGCATGACTTACTGTCATTGCGTCATGAATAAATTGAAATTTCGAAACCAGCACGACACAAGGCAGTGCATACTCATCATATAAAGAAAGTTTAACTAGGCAATCCCATCCAAAATCAATAAAGACGGGACATGAAGAATCGAGCCATGTTCTTCTCGGACGAACCCAGTCGTACTGATGGTGGCCTCGAAACTCTAGCTTAACATCGCGTTCTATTTCATTGAAAAAATGCATTATGCCGCTATTTAAAGTTTTCTTATTAGCCTCTGGAGTGCATTCAAGCGCCTCTGTTAATTTGAAAAAAATTCCTCTAGCTGCTCCCTGCATAGGTCGAGATGCTTTAATCCAGACGATATCATCAGCGAGTTTTGAGTTTGGACTAGGTAACATGTGATAGATATCGAAGTTTCGCTTAAAATCTCTGCCGTCGATTACCCACACCATGTTTTTATAGAACTGCTCGCGAGATATCCTTTCTGCATCACTCATTGGAGAATGCTGGATCTCCACAACGATTCCTTTGGGAGTTTTTATATCAGCTCTATGGATCTCACCATCCGGAGCTTGATGGCGTACCTCTGCCCAATTGGCGGGGAACTGAGACTTCCAATCACGATGCCAGATCGTTTCACTCTCCCACCATGCATCGCAATTTCTTCGCCCAAAATGGGACCAGTGGTGAAGTATGCGCGGGCCACATTTGGCAATCATCACCGATCCACAGATAGGGCATTTTCCCCTACCCCCCCCGAAACGGCTCAAGTCGCTGCCCCCCGACAACTGCGTACTGCATTATATTTCCGGGTGATCCGTATATGAAAACTCAGGCGAATAGGGCTTTTCGTCTTGATTGGCAGACTTTATTAACAGAATCTCTTGTGGAAGGTTCATTCCATCGAAAGCCTTTTCATAGGGCCTAATATTTAGTGGCCTTCCACGAAGGCACTCACAGATATCTTTGATTACAAACTCAATGGAAGTGGAAGAAGCTAACATAGACTCCAACTCCCGATCACTCCAAGGAAAATTATTGTTCCGATTATTCACGTGATGAACAGCATTTTTATGTTCTACACACGCCGACCCGTAGTCAGAGTAACCACCAGGCTGCTGCTCAAAATGACTATCGCAATAAAACATTTCCCAGATAGCGAAATCTCGACTGCATTGTGACTGCCGCTTAACTTGAGTATCGAAATGCGAGACTCCAGCCGATTTCTGAATATAATCCCACGGACCTCTTTCTATTTGTACCCCGGGCCATTTAGCTTCAAAAATACCAACCTTATAGCTCGATCCGTTATCAATAATAATGCAACCATCAGCACCGAATCTTCGTTCAATTCTTGGAGCTAACCGATAAGCGACTGCCTTCAGACCAACTACGTTCCGAGAGTTAATTTCTCGACGAAAATTAGCCAAAAAATTTGAAGTATAGTCATTTTCATCCACTATGTAACCATTGATGAGATCCGACCTGGCTAGTCGATCAGCCCAATGAGCGCATGCCATCAAAACTTCAGTATGATATGGATTTACAAGCATTCCCTTGCCTCTAGGCATTAATGGTATTTGATTCTTCGATTGCTGAATGCAGGCATCGTGCCTTCAAGCACATTCACTACCTGTTGATTAATTAATGGGTTTTCGATCGAGCCCGCATGATATGAAATTTTTGATTTATTCTTTCGTTCAAAAACCGACCAAATAACTTGCTCTGCATCGCAAACCACTGCCAAATTTGGGTTGTGCGTTACCATGATTATTTGGCGCCTCTTCTTGGCCTCAGTTAAGACTGGAACTAGCAGGCTTACCACGGTTTCGTTGTCCAGATTTTCCTCTGGCTGATCAAGAATAATAGGCGTTCGTCCTTTATCGACAAGGAGATAGAAAATTAGAAGTAGCGCCCCTCTCTGACCGGGAGAGAGTTGCTCAATCTGAGCATCTTGAAAAAGTAGAGAGTATTTGGGTTCCAAGAAACTTAACCCAAACAAGAAATCGTAAACCTGATTCGCCACAATCTCTTTGCGCAACATGGAGCTTGCGCCAAGGCTCTTACTATTGGATGCTGCTTCAATTTTTGAATTCAAATCTCGAACAAAATCTAATGCCTGCGATTTCTGATTAAGGTCGAACTGCTCGGCGAGGCGTCGCACCACATTGAAACTTTCGTCCTCTCCTCGAAATTCACCAGCGTTTTGCTTTATGAGGTTGAATAAAGACGCCGCAATTGAGTCTGCTGAAGCCCCAAGCGTTGCTTGGAACTGGAGCTTATATTCTTCTCTTATGAGACTATTGCTTTTGATCAACTCTTGAACTGGTGCAAATAAAGTCTCACGCGCTTTACGCTGGGAGTCGAGAACCTCATATATCTGCTCGGCCATCTCTTCGCGCCGAGTCTTACATTCATTAAGTCGCTGAGGTAGGAGTTCAATTTGAGCAACCCTGGTCTGAAGCCCAGTTCGCGATTCTGGCTCTACTGACGTACCAATAAGCTCATCAAATTTTTCATTCCACTGCTGCAAAGCCTGCAAGCTTTGCTGGTGAAGCAGCTGGGGCTCAGCCAGCTTAGCTTCCAATTCTGACTGCCTAGTTTGTATTTTCTGTTTCTCGGCCTCGACATCGGCAACCCTTTGTGAACACTCGAGTTGCTTGTCCGGTGATGAGGTGATGACCTCACTTAGCTTGCCAAAATTAAATTCAATCTTCACCAAATCCGCATGATCAACTCCTAAAGACTCAAAGTCAGATTGGGAGTCAGCGATGAATTGTTTGTAATTTTTGTCTAACAACAGCATGCGACCACGTACATTCAGGGCAGCCTTCAATTTGCTAGCGAGACTAACTTCTTCACTGACGATTCTTTCAATCGCCTCTGCCTTCTCCTTCAGAGCCACAGCTATAGAATCTAGCTCTTGAGACGCAGCATTTTGCTCAGGCGTTAGTTGAGTATCGGGAAGCGGCAAAACTTCAGGCTTTAATTTCTCATGCTCTTCAATTTCCTTATTTTTTTGAATAAGTAATTCAGTCACTTCTTTTTTTACTTCAGGCCTAACCTGATCTTCAATGTATGCAATTTCTTCATTAAGTTTTCTAAGATCATTACGGTAATCACCAAGACGATCTCGGTACTCTCCTTCCTGCTGCTCAATCAATTGATTGAAATCAAGTGCTCCCAGTCGGACCGACTCACTTGCGTGAGAAAAGATGACTGCTCGTAGCTCATTTTCGAAAGAGTCGGATTTTCCACTGATATGTGCGTTACAAAGCTCTTCGAAATGCCCCTGAGGAATGTAGCGAACCAACTCGACCTTTGACTCAGGCGGATCATCATTCAAGTTACGGCTTTCAGACGCACCGCTAACCCATGTAAGCCTGCCCTCAAAGTTCTTCGCTGGGTCACCGGATTTTCCTCTGAATCTATCTTTCTTTAAAAAAGAAAAATGAGCTTTCTGCTTAGAGTTACCCAGCAAGGCCAAAATGTCTGCCAGAGCACTTTTTCCACTACCTTTGTTACCGATAATTGCAACTAAGTCTTGACTCAGAGGAAGTTCCGTCTCAGCCAGCCAATCCCCAGAGGTAGTCCCCCCCCCAATCTTACTAACCTCTACCTTATCAATGAAGAAAGTTTTATTCCTTTCAACTTCATCTACTTTTGGTGGCTTGGCGCCAATAAATGATCGCTTAGCCGGTTCTCTGATGGCCTGCTGCAAGCCTAGAAACGTAGGATCAGCCTTTATCCAAGTAATCTTCCCAGACGGGAAATCTCCGTAGCCTCTTTTGTCTGGATCGCCAGGGGTGCCCACAAGCCTATGCGCATCGCTGCCAGCCACAACTAATCTGGGTAAGTCTTTCAAAGATCGCTGAACACTATCAATGAATCGCTCATTTTCAGAGGTTCTAACCCCGACCAATGCATCACGCATTGTCAGATTTCGAGACTCGAATATAGGTGAGTTTTTCGCTAACCCAATAAAGAAGGCGTAGTGCTCAACCCAATCCACCTCAGCGAGTCCATCGTGAGTGTCATAAGGCATGAAGCCAATTGCCATTCCTTCTGGAACTGCTGCAATTGCTTCCTTGTAGCTATCGCAATTAATTTCCGCAATAGTGCTACCAGCCTTTAATGCAGTAGCATCAGCCGAGTCGACATCAGACTTTGAAAATCCATGGGCCTTTAACTTCTCAGCAGTGACAATTCCTGCAAGACTGCGTAGTGCCGTATCCGACAAAGGTCTGTTGACCAATTCAACGGTTAGCGCAGCCTTGAAGTCATTCAGCGTTTGGTTATCGATTTTGTCCGAAAAGACCACGTGCGCATTTAGCCGCCCCTTCATAGGGGACATTAGCCGTAGTTCAATTCCAGGAAATACTGTCTTCTCCAACTTAGGAGCATTTGGTTCACTTAGTCTTCTCTTAAGGGCGAACCATCCATCGAATGTCCAGTAATCCATCAAAGCAAACACAGCGGGCTCTGCTTCATTGAGAGCCTTGATCATTTCGTCTACCAGTGCACGGTTTTCCGCTGAGTCCGGATTTTTTGCATCAAATCGTTGGCCTTGCCAGTGGAATGATGCCGGCGTGTGAATATGAAGATCCCACTGGCGCCACTCTGAGCCGCGCTCATAGCTCGCTGCGTCCATGCTCCTTTCCCCCACTGGTCAACGGCAAAAATTAGACGAGTGGCTTTTTACCACCTTTGCGCTCAGTCTTAGCAAGAAGGGGGTTAAAAAACAATCATTCCTTAGACGAGCCTATCTTCTGCTCGACGGCCTGCGTTGAGTCAACCGAGACCTAGCTTGCCGCCCTAAGCTTATGTGCGAAAGGTGGTAAGCGTCCGCGTCTAGCCTTCTGCTGTCTGCTGTCTGTCGCCACGACAGCTTTTGGCGAACTCCTGCCTATTCTCTACGGAGGTGATGGTCGACAACGTTCGAATTCAGCAGATTTACTATTCCATGGTGACATCTCAAGAGTCCCGGATTCGATTCCACAGAAATCCATAACTAGCTGATTTATTTATAGTTACTAGTTGGGGTACGCCGAGTTTTCCAGCGAAATCCAGACCCGCAGAAAACCTAGCCTCGCCGAAAGCTACCGTTCGTCTGGTGCCGCACCATATAGAACAACGACTTAGGCTCACCACACGGCAACGCGAACCGCCGCAAAAAACCCTCCCATCAACTTTCTCGATTGCTCCCCCGCCCCCACCACGCTACTCTCCCTGCGTCGCTGCCAATTCAGCGATCGGGCCTGATAACCCGGCAAGATGCAGGCGCACCAAGCGCCCCCAAAACCCGATTTGCAGGCGTTTTTTTTCGCCTCACAATTCGTGCAATGGCGGCTGTGCGTGGGAGACCTTCGGGTCTGCCGGGTTCCTGTATCTCCGGTTTATCAGCCTGCGCACAGCTGCCACCCATTCGCCTGATAACGAACGTGGTAGCGCTCACCCGATATGGGAGTTTTACCAATGACCGCTCCAAGTCCATCCGCACTAACCACCCTCGGCGTCACCCCCTTCTCCTTTCACTCCGACCACCCTCTGTTCCGCGTCAACAGCGGTGTGTCCCTGCATGAAGCCTTGCACCACGTTTCCGATCTGCTCCATGTCGCCCAGTTGCTCGCAGAAGACGCAGCAATGACGCGAGACACAGATCGTTATGCCTGGGCATCGCATTATCTGCAGGAGATGAGCAAGGCGGTGATCGATGATGTGGTGAAGGTACTGGAATCACCCTGCAACACCGAGCAATAACGCAGCAACAAAAAAGGCACTTGCCGCTCACCGACAAGTGCCTTTTTTATTCGCCAGCAACCGCGATCAACGCGACAACATAAACGTCTCGTACTCCAGATCCTCCAGCGCCGATGACAAGCGCGCCAGCCCCAGCAGTACACACACCAGCAACGACAGCGTAAACCCGTACCCGAAGAAGCTCGGGCCCAGGTGCATGCTGAGCAGTGTCAGGCCGGCGTTGAGGACGGCGAACAGGACGCACAGTTCCAGCACCACGCGGCGTTTGTCGAGGTAGAAGAACACGTTGAGCAGCGCCATAAAGACAACCTGGATGCTCACGCCGATCAGGTCGATGTAGAACAGTGGCAGGTAGTAACTGGAGATGCCCAGCCAGTCCAGCAGGCGTGGTGCGAAGAGGAACAGCAGCACCACGGTGAGGCCTTGGACTTTGCAGATTTCGAGCAGCCCCTGGCGGATGGACAGGGTCATTTCGGTCTTCAGCGAGCCGATGTGCTGCAGGGTTTCGCCGTCGCGGATGGCCCGGAACAGGCGGTCGTACCATTCGGCAAAGTCGGTTTCGATGCGCACCAGGAACACGGCCATGCCGGGGATGATCGCGAGGTAAGCGATGAAGATCGGCATGTCGTAGAGGATCGAGGCGCGCAGCGGGCCGATGACGGTGTTGGAGGTGGCCGGGTTGAACCAGAACATGATCTTGTCCACCCAGATGCCGAAGTTGTAGAAGAACCCGGTCACCAGCAGGCTGAGGAACACGTTGCGGCGATCGAGGAAGTCGAAGGCGATGAGTTTTTCAGCCCGGTATTCGCGCAGGATGTCGTAGAGGTACAGGAACAGCAGCGTGCTGTGCCCGATCAACAGCGCCAGCAGCAAGCCTGGCATCTCCAGGAAGCTCAGCAGGTAGGCGCTCGCAACCATCAGCGAGTAGCCCACCAGCATCACCAGCAGGATGCGGTTATATTTTTTCATCCCCGACAGGAAAATGATCACCAGCCACAGGTTGCACAGCACCACGAAGTTCGAAAGCACCAGCACGCGGTAGATCAGCGGCTGATCGAACAGCACCGCCAGCAGGATGATGCCGAGTAAGCCGGCGCCCACGGTCACCATCAGCAATATGCCCAGCAGGTTGGGCAGGATTTGCTCGTAGTTGCGCTGGAACAGTTGGTCGGACACAAACCGGGTAAAGAACAGTTGCAGGCCGCCCGTCAGGATCAACGAGCTGGCCATCAGGTACGTCACCGTCACCAGAAACTGCCCGACCAGCGAGTTGGGCAACATCAAGCCCAGGCTGATGATGCCCACCAACATCACGCTGATGATCGACAGCACCCACGGCCCGGAGCTGATCAGCCCGGCATAGACGTAGGCATGCAGGGTGGCGGTGTAAGAGTCGCGCGAAAGGATCTTGCGCAGTTCAAAGCCAATACCGGCCATTTAGCTGTTCTCCATGGCTGCCTGGTACAGGTCGCGGTAGCGCTGCAACATCAAGGCTTCGGTGTAATAACGGTTGACCCGCGCCAGGCCGCTGGCCTGTGCGGCTTGCCAGCGTTCCGGGCTGCGCAGCAGTTCCAGGATGGCGACGGAGGTGGCCTGTGGGTCGGCGATCGCGACCACCTTGCCCGCAATGCCAAGGTCACGGTCTTCGGCGCTGCCACCTTCGATCAGTTCGCGGCACGAGCCTACGTCGCTGCTGACCACCGGCGTGCCGGCGGCCCAGGCTTCGAGGATCACCAGGGGTTGCGCCTCACTGATCGAGGTCAACACCATCAAGCCGAGCTGAGGCAGGATGTCCTGAATGCGCTGGAAGCCGAGGAAGTGCACCTTGCCTTCCAGGCCCAGGCTGGCCATCAGGCTGCGGCATTCGCTGACGTACTCCGGGTCTTCCTCTTCCGGCCCGACGATCCAGCCTTCAACCTCAGGCATGGCACTGATCACGCCGCGCATGGCCCGCAGGAAGGTTTTCACGTCCTTGATCGGCACCACACGCCCGATCAGGCCCACCCTCGGGGCAATGCCCGGCGCGCGTGTTTCAAGCACACGATTCCACTGCGCCAGGTCGATACCGTTGGCAATCAATTGCGTGCGCGCAGGCTCGGCGCCGTCCTTGATCTGGCGCTGACGGTTACCGTCATACAAGGCGATGATGTTGTCGGCGCTGTTGTAGGCCAATTGGCCGATCCGCTCGAAGTAGCGCACCCACAGCGTACGGATGTAACCCGAGCCGCCGTCGAGGCTGCGGTTCAGCGCCTGGCCGGAGGTCTCGGCGATCCACGAGGCCTGGGCCAGGTCGATCTTGCGTTCTTTGGTGTAAATGCCGTGCTCGCTGAGCAAGTAGGCGCAGTTCCAGCGTTGCTTGAGAATGCAGCCCAAAAGCCCGGCGTAACCGGTGGAAATCGAATGCAGCACGCGCGCGCGCGGCATTTTGCGCGAGGCTTCGGCCAGCATCAGCAAAGGCGACTGCAGCGAGCGCAGGGTCCAGAAATAATTGACAAAGGACGGGTCGGCGCAATGCAGGCGATAACCCTCGCTGAGCGTCTCCCAACTGGCGCGGCTGCGCAGGACGTCGTCGAGGGTCATGTCGCCGCTGGCGATGCAGTCGAGCAGCTTCTCGCCCAGCTCACGTTCAGGTTGGTCCGGGTGATGCAAAAAGCGATACAGGTCGGCCAGGTGCTGTGGGTTGGCTTCGCGCGGTGTGCCGTGCAGATTCGTGGGATGGGTCGCGTCCTCGAGAAACATCTCTTCGATGTGCAGCACGTTGGCCGGCACTTCGTAACGGCGTTTCTCATACGCTGAGCGCTGGCCGCCGATGAACATCACCGAAAAGGTCAACTCCGGCAGGCCGAGGATCATCTGGTGAATCCAGCTCGAAACGCCGCCGCGCACGTAAGGCCAGGTGCCTTCGAGCAGCAGGCAGATGTCTGCAATCGGTGCCTCTTGCTTGTTACTCATTCCAGCTCCTCACCAACTCAGCGAACGGTGGCCGCTGGCGGGTTTTCTCGGGAAGGCTGGCGAGCAACCCGGGAATTTCGTGATAACGACCGGCCTCGAACGCCAGCTCTGCGCGAAACGGCAAGACCTGGGCCGAGCCCATGCCGTTTTCTTCCGCCAGGCGCAGCAGGACTTCGGCGCGCTCGTTCTCGCCGCGCTCCAGGGCGATACGGCCAGCCAGCAGGAACAGTTCACCGCCCTCGCCCGCTGCCAAGCCCTGCTCGGCATGCTCGCTGGCCTGGTTGAGTACGTGCTCCAGTACGCTGCCTTGCGCCAGGCCGAGGTAGGCCAGTTCCCAGTACCAGCGCGCCAGCATGCTGTGGACCGGGCCTGCGGTGCGCGAACTGACATCCACCAGTTGCTCAAGGGCCATCTGGATATGCAGGTTGATATCGCTTTCCTGCTTGTCGAGCATCGAGTAGGCGAGCAGGCGCACGTCGTCGCTGGGGTCTGCCAGCGCCAACTTGAGAATGGGCACCGCTTCCTTGCCGGGCATCCGTCGTGTGGCCAACAAGGCCGACAAACGCTGGTCCGGATCGGGCGCGTGACGCAGCACATCCTGTAAGCCGCCATCGGCGAACACCGGCTTGTGCAACTGCGCTTGCGCGCGGTACGGCAAGCTTGGAATACCAACGGCCTGCCAGGCTTGTTTGTCGCGCTTGCGCGGCAAGTACAGCGCCGGGAAGATCGCAGCCACCACACCCAGGGTGCCGATGACCGGCACAAAGAACGCCAGGCTGAAAATGAACAGCGGGCTCCAGGGCAACGGCTTGCGGTAGCGCGCCGGCAGCAACAGCCACACGGCCGCGCACAGCATCAGGCAGGCGAAGCCATGGCTGAAGGTGAAGACCAGCAGTTGGTGCGCTTGAGGCGCGTCGAGCCACAAACTTGCCCAACTGCCCGCCTCTAGCACCAAGGCTCCGCTAAACAGCCACTTGCTGATCATTCAAGCCACACTCGTTGTAAAGGAAGTTACGCAGCCCGTTGCGGTCACAGCCAGGCTCCAGGTTGAAAGGCATCACCCGTACGCCCAGGCTCTCGAAGTCGCTGTCGATACCAAAATGCTCATGCAACATCAGGCTGATACGGGCCAGGTAGCCCTCGGTGCCTTGCGGGCTGGTCAACGGCAATAACACCAACAGCAGCGCGTGGTCGCGGTTGTTGCGCACCGGCAAGTGCAGGTCCAGGCCGCGCTGGCTGCGCGCCATCAGGCGCGTCAGCTCGTCGTTGGGGCGTGTCATCTCAAACGCAAACAGCCCGGCCGGCAAGGTGTGCTGCTCTATGTCCACCAGCGAGCGCTTGAGTTGCAACGTGAACTGCTGGGCGCCGGCGTCCGGCAGTTGCAGCACTTGCGGGTCGCGACGCAGCAGGTCGGCGATGTGGCCGGCCAGCAGCGACAACAGGCTCAAGGTGCGGTCCTGGAACGCAAAGAACGGCATCTGCCGAACCGCCAGGATGGCCAACAGGTTGCCTTCGGCGTCGATCAGCGGGATGCACGCTTGCAGCGACGAAAACTGCGAGGATTTGCCGGAATCAATCAATTCCTGGCGCACGCTGACCAGTTCACCGCGCTCAAGGCACAGCTTGATCAGGTCATCACCCACGTCCAACGGGCCCATCACACCGATCATCGCCAAGGCTTGAGGCAGTATGTTTTGTTCGCTGTCATCGACGCGGTACAACCCGGCCACGCGCAAGGCGCCGTACTGGCCGAGCATCGCTACGATGGGCTCAGCCAGCGCGATCATGGCATCGCCTTCGACCGGCATGCCACGCAGCTTTTCCCGCAAGCCCAGCAAGGAACTGCGCAGGCTCTGGTCGCTGCCCGCCACACGCTGCTCGAGCAGGTCATGGGAGACCCGCAGAATCTGGTGGGCGCGGGTGAATTCGTCGAGACGGTACTGACGGTATTCGTTGGCCATCTGCAGACGCTCAAGGCGACGCACCCACAGGTCCCGCACTTCACCGACGAGCATCCCGCACACCAGCACGCCGACGATAAACGACGGATCAATCTGGGTATAACCTTCGTGCCCGCTGCTGCGCAGCGCAAACAGCGCCGCCACCACCAGAACCGCGCTGAACAAGCCGCGCACAAAGCCATAACGTACACCTAACAGCAGCGGTGCCAGGATCGGCCAGGGGAAACCGGCATGCATCTGCAACGGGTCTTCAGGCGTGAGCCAGAAGCCGAGGCCGATCGCCAGGCCCGTCACCAGTATCGTTTCCAGCCAAGACACCGGCCCGCTGGCGCGAGGCGCCAGGCTGTAATCCATGTGTGGAGAATTCATTGCGTTCACTCGAACCGAAGGGCGCCAACAAGTTTGTCGATGACTGTTTGAGCATTGCCCGCAAGGCTTTCACGGGACCAGCCGGCGCGGGCGCCACTTTTGCTCCACAGCACGCGGCCGCTGCTGGCTTCCAGCACGCGCAGGCTGATGCCCACCGCCGGTTCGCCGTCCAGGCCGTTCTTGTACTGCCACTCTTCCACGCTGCCCGCGACCACGTAATCGAGTTTCTGCTCACGGGCCCAATCGAGGGCACCGGCCAGACGCTCATTGTCGTCCATCAAGGCTTGTTCGCCCTGGGTGGTGACAGGGTAAACCCGTGGTTGCAGACCATGGCTGCTGAGCACACTGAGCAGGATCTGCTCGCTGCGCTCACCGGCTTGCGGGGTCTGCGAATAGTTGACCATCGGCACGATGCCCCACTGCGCATTGCGTGGCAGGTTCGGGCTGGTCTCACTGGTGAAGCTTGAGCAGCCGGCAACGAACAGGACTGTCAGCGCCAGGCTCAGGTTACGAATTACTTGCATAGGTTTTCTCCCGTAGAGATTCTGTAATCAGCGCCCGAAACGCACGCCGTAGCTCATGCCCAGTGTTCCGCCGGATTTGCCATCCCCGCCTTGTGGCGCAGATTGGTAACCGACGGTCAGGGCCAGTTCGTCGTCACCCAGCACTTCAAAGCCGATGCCGGTGTTCATGCCGTAGTTGAAGGTTTGGTCCGTCCACTGCCAGCCTGCCGTCACGTCCACCAGCCAGGTGTATTGGGGCTTGGTGCGCACCAGCGCGCCAGGGATGCCGCGACGCCAGGTGGTACCGACGTAGAGTTGGCCGTAGCGGCTTTGCAGCAGGTTGTCGGCGGTGACCGGGTCTACATCAAGAGGATCAGGCAGACCCGTATCGGCATCTATCGACTGAGGCGTAACCTTGACGGCGCCGCCGTTGCGGCTCGACAGATATTCCAGCTCCCGGTCCTTCACGCTGTTCTTCTGATAATCCGCACCGCCGCGCACCGTCCAGTTAGGCCCGGCGAATTCCAGCGTATGGTTAAGCTCAACCTTCAGCGCATGCCCGGTACCCAGCGAGTCGCCGGCACGGGTAGAGAACGAACGCTGCGCCACTTCCCAGCTCAGCTGGTCCCGTGCGGTCAGGCCATGACGCCCGCCGACCCAGGCTCGGTCCTGCTGGCCGAAGGCGCGCATCAAGCCGCTGTCGTCACTCTTGCGATGCCAGTCCAGGCCGGTCTCGAGTTGGTGGCTGGAACCCAGCTGCCACAGGCGCGACAGGCCCAGGCCGTTGCGATCGTCGTCCTTGCGCTGGCTGGTGTCAGCGAACACCTTCCAGCTGCCGTTTTCCACCGAACGAATCAAGGTCAGGGCCGCGTTGCTTTCGTCACCGATCCTCGATGAGATGACGTCGTCGCCCTTGTAGTTGCCGTGCTCCATCTCGAGGTCGGCGTACCAGTTGTCACCCAGGTTGTGGGCGATTTCCAAGCGCGGCGCATCAAACGAGAGGCCACCGAAGTCTTGCTTCTGGTAGGACAGTAGCGCGCCTTGCGGGGTGCTTTCGTGGATCTCCACGGCTTGGCGGCGCAGTTGTTCGCGCACCGACTCCGGCTGGTCGTCACCCAATGCGGTCAAGCTGACGTCCAGCGCTTCGTTAGTGCGACCCAGGCGGCTGAGTGCCTGCGCACGTTGCGCCGGGTTCAGGTCGCTGCTGGCCAACAGGGTTTCAACCTGGGCCTTGTTGCGACTGCGCAGCGCTTCCTGAATCTGCTCGTAACGGTCGACCTTGAGGCCTTGGCTACGCGCCCACTCCAGCCATTGGTCTTTCTGCGACTCCTGATTGCTCGCATCCAGCCGTGCCAGCAAGCGCTCGAACCACATCTGCTTCATCGACGGCGAACCGTCTTTCCACTTCAACAGTTCCTGCTGCGCCTTGCGTGGCGAGTAGCTGCTGGACATCAGCCGCAACCAGATCGCGTAGCGCTGGGACGAAGGTTGCAGCCCTTCAGCCTCGGGGTTGCGCAGCAGTTTCAAACGCAGCCGTTGCGCCGCATCCTGGTAACCGGCGGTGTCGAGTGCATCGGCGTATGCCGCCTGCACCAGCCAGTCGTTCGGGGTGAGCTTGAGGTACATGCGGTACCAGGCCAAGGCGTCGGTATCACGATTCAACAACTGACTGGCGCTGGCAAATGGCAGCCAGAGCAGACGGTCCTGACGCGCATAGACGCGCCATTTGGCCAGCAATGGCTTGAGTTTCTCGGTGTTGCCCTGGTCGACATACATCCAGATCATGCGTTCGCGGAACAGGTTGTCGTTGGGATAACGCGACAGGCCCAGCAGGTACAAACGCTCGGCTTCGGCGCTGTTGCCCTGCTCAATCGCCAATGCACCCCGCACGGCCAGAACCTGGGCTTGCTCGTAGGCCTCTGGGTACTGTTTAGCGTCTTCGAGCAACGCGACCACTTGGTCCCACTCCTGCAATTCCTGGGCGAGCTGCAAGGCCTCGACCAAGCGTTGCGGGTCTTGGGCGCGTTTCCAACTGGCGACCATCAGGGCCAGGGCGCGCTGTGGGTCTGGGGTGCGATAAAGGGTGATGAGCTGGCTCTCGTCGCCGCTGATCAGCTTGCCGTTGATGGCCAGCAGGCGTTCCAACGAAACGCGCAGGTCTTCATCACGCTCCAGGTCCCACGCCAGGCTAGCGCGGGCGTGCCAATACTCAGGATCCTCGATCGAAGGGTCATCCACCTTCACGACGTCCCATGCCGCTTGCTCGTCAAACAGCTTCATCTCGGTGCCAACCCAGTCCACCCGCTCGGCCGAGGTCAGGGTGAAGCGTTTGGCGTAGTCGTTGTAAACCTTGCTTCTTGCGGCGAACTGCCCGGTGTTGTCCAGGTTTTGCAGCAAACGTGTCCACGCCAGGCGGTGCCCTGGGTATTTGCGCAGATAGGGGCGCAACCAGGCCTCGGCCTCAGCAGGCGTGCCGCGCGATTCGTGGCCATAGATCAACGCGTCCAGCTCGATATCGGTGAGCGCGCGCTGTTGCATGATCTCGGCTAGCAGCGGGATCGAGCGGTCGAAATCGAACTGCTGGCTGGCCAGGCGCCAGGCGTGTTCGCGGGTTTGCGGGTCTTCTTTGAGCTTGAGCAAGCGAATCCAATAACCCAAGGCCGCTGCGTTATCACCGCGCCACTCCCCGAGCAACGCCATTTGATTGAGCAGCTCGGTGTCGTCCGGATAATCGACCGTCAATTGCTGACCGGTTTCCCAGGCGCCCGCCAGGTCATTAATGGCCAGACGCACGTGGAATTCTTTCAGCGCAATTTTCGGATTGTCCGGCTGCACTTCGCGCCACTGCTTGAGCACGCGCTGCGCCAGGTCAAATTGCTTGGTTGCCACGGCGACGTCGACGCCCTGCTCCAGCCATGCCACATCGGTCTGGGGGTTAGTCAGTTGGGGCAATTCGTCGGACAGCACCTGCGCAGCCTGTTTGTCGCGACCCGCCGACAGCAAGCTGTTGAACGCCAACTGCGCGTAATCACGACGCTCTGCCGGTAGCTGGGCGTCGCGCCTGAGCTGCAGGTAAATATCGGCAGCACGCTCAGGTTTTTCGCTGGCCATGTACCACTGAGCCGCCGATTTGAGCGCTTCGGCACGCTGTGCGGGATCGCGAGCGGCGATTTCTTCGTACACACCCGCCGCGAATTCAGGCGCCTGCAAGGTCAACGCCCGCGCCGCCAGGTTTTGCAACTGGGGCAATGGCAATTTGTGGTAATCGAAACTACCCAGGCGCTCGACGAGCGCTTGCTGCGCGATCAAGTCGTTGCTGCTGGTGGCGACCAGCGCGTCCAGTTCAAGACGATAGTAAGCCTGGATTTCAGGCTGTGGCTTGGGCCAGGCATCCAAGTGCTGGCGCGCTTTGGTGTAGTCACCGAGGCGAATCAACAAATCGACCAGTTGCAGACGCAGGTGATCGTCGTCCGGGTGAGCCGTCAGCAGCAGCTCGGCATAGTTGGCCGAGACAGCATCCGGCTGGCGACCGTCGGGCTGGAACACTTCTTCGCGCTGGAAGGTCGCCCACAACAGGCCACCTACGGCAACCGCCACCACCGCCAATGCCCAAGGGTTGAGCAGGCGGCTGTTTTTAGTTGCAGAGGAGCTGACCATTACTCACCTGCTTCATAGGTAATTGAAAAGTCCACAGGCCGGCCGAAGCCTTGCCCGCAAATCGTTGGCCATCCACTTCCACGCGGCAGGCAGTGGCCGAACGTACGGAGAAGGTCAGGTCGAATTGGCCGGCGAACGCAAAGCTCACGCGGCGCTCATCCAGGTAACGCCAGTCCAGCAGAGGCAAATTGGCCTCTTCCAGCGCCGGTCTCGGGTCTCGATCCGGGCGCAGCACCAGCAACGCCTTGTCGCTGCTCAGGGCCACGTAGCGCCCTTGCGGCAAATCGCGCACGCCGGCGATGCCTTGCGATTTCAACAGGTCCGGCCAGCCCATTTGCGCGTCCAGGCGCACGGTACGCAGTGCGTCCATCCCGCGAATCTGCCAGGCGCCATCCGCGGTGCGTGCCAGGCTCGCCTGATACAAACCGTGCAGACGGTCGAGGTAGTCGCTCATCCACAACGACATCGGCTGCTGCTCGCGCATGTAGCCATAGATCTCGTGCATGGCCTTGATCGACGCCTGCTTGGTGCTGGAATAGAAGTGGTAATAGAGGTGCAGGCCACGCAGACGGCGAGGGCTGTCGGTGAGCTGGAACGTCTCGATCAACTCGCGGAAACCGTAATACGGGCCCTTCCACAAGTTGGTGTACAAGTTCTCGTTGATGATCGGCGCGTAGTACTGCAAGCCGCCTGCGGTCGGGCGCAGCAGCGGGTTAAGGCCGGTCAGCGACGGATTGGCCTTGGTCATGATGGTTTCGGCACCGTTGACGTTTTTCAGGCCAGCGTCATACGCCAATTTGATGGTGCTCGCCGATGGCAGCGCATCACCTGGCCAGAACACCAATTTCACCGGTTTCTGCGGGGTGGTCAGGTTCTGGTTGATGTAGTCGCGCGAGCCAAAGATTTCGCGGCGAAAATCAATTTTGTCGTAGCCAGGCACCTTCATGTTCATGCCGTATTCCGGATTGAAGTTCTCGCGTTTCTTGGCTTTTTCCGGCTGCATGAAAAATGGGTGGCTGTAGGTATGCGTGGCAACTTCAACCTTAGGGTTGGCAAAGATCTCGCGTGCAATCGGCTCCAGCTCACGGGCCAGGAAGGGGAACGCGCCGCGGGGCGAAATCTCGGCTTCGATGATCGACACCGAAGTCAGAAACGGGTTGGGCTTGATGTAGTCGTCCAGCGTGTGGCGCCCGGCGTAAGGTGTGCCACGCACTTCGGCGCGGGAAGGGAAGCCATCGCCATCAATGTGCACGGTCGCAATGCGCCGGCCATTTTCGGTGGTGCTGTCCGGGCGCGGCTGGCTTGGCAGGTGCAGGCTGGCCTGGAGAAACGCAAAGGGATCGAGGATCCAACGGCTGCGCTCGTTGTTGGTTTCAAGCAGATAGGGCGCAAGTGCCAAGCCACCCCATTTGCCGACCACCACCGGCGTGAACACCTCACCGCCGGCACCCTTCAACGACAACGCAGCTGTCGGGCCATTGGGCATCACGGAAACGGCGGTGAGGTCACGCGAGCGCGGCACCACCGGCGCTTCAAATGCGCCCACCAGGGCCTTGTCCTGATGAGTAACGGTCAGCACCTGCGTGGCGGGCGGCGCATCACGCTTGAGGCCAAGGCGCTTGAGCAGCAGCTTGTCTTCAACCGGCAACCCACTGAAAAACGCCACGGGCACCTGTTCGTCCAGGCGCGCATTGATGAAGCGCCTAAACGCAGCCGGGTCCTGCGGCGGGCCGCTGGTCATCCAGGTAACAACGCCGGCGTACAGGCCACTGAAGCTGTACAGCGGAAGGTTGCTGTCGGCCGGAAAATAATCGACGCGATAGCCCAGGTATTCCAGCAAGCCGCCGAGGTCGCTATGGCCGGCAGCATCTTCCAGCGCACCTTCGCGCGGGTCGAAAATCAGCGCGATTCGGCGTGGCTGAACCTCGATGCTGCTGATGCCCAGGGTATTGAGGTCAGGCGTGCTGATATACGGGATGTAGCCTTCTTCGCGCAGACGCTTTGCCAGTTTGCGCGCTTCTTCACGGCGCTCAGGCGGCAAGTAATCAATCGCTACCAGCGGGATGCCTTTGGCACGCAGCGGTTTCAAATGCGTTTCAAGCCATTCGCGGTCGGACTCCGAGACCGGGCGATAACGCTTGGCGGAGGCGTCCCACCCCGCGTGAATCGACTCGACTGCCACGGCGGCGGCGACGCCATCCAGCTCAGGCAATACTTCGAAACCGCGATTGAAGAACAACTTCAATTTTGGCTGACGCTTGTGCATTTCACGCAGCAGGTTGGCCAGGCCCACGCGCTGAGCTTCACGCTGGGCTTGAGGCAGCAACTGGAAACTGTCGAGGGTGTCGAGAAATACACCGCCATAACCTTGGGCTTCCAAGGCTTTGGCGCGAGCAAATAAATGCTCACGCCAGGCTTGCGAAGTGAGGTCCATGACCTGGCTGTCCCAGGCATCGTTACGCACCGGGGAAACCGCTTTGCTCAAGCCGGCTTTTTCGAGCGCCGCCTTATTGCCGTCGAATTCGCCCACGGACAAATAAGCAAAGGGTTCGCTGCCCAGCGTACGCAAGGTTTTGACGTCGGCGGCCGTCATGTGGCCGGGCTCGACCACAGCCCAGTCAAACTGCGACAACTCCGCCAGGGGCGGCTGCTCGGCGTACCAGAAGGCCACGCTGGCCGGCTGCGGCGACGTCGCGGCCTGCGCAATAGACCCGCCAACGAACAACGCAAAAGCGGTCAGTAGCCGCTCAGCTATTGCGCGGACACGCGTCCTGCGAAAAACGATTTCCATAATGCACTCTTGAAATGATTGAAACTGAGACGGCGCTAAGGTCGAACAGGGTGACCGGCGGGTTACAAACTGCGAAGTAGCTGCGTTAAACCCTGGCCCACGGACGTCGGTTCCGAGAGCACGTAGCGTTGCAGCAAGCGCGTGTTGTCCGCGCGGGAATGACGAATATCGCCTTGGCGTTGCGCCTGGTGCGTCACCGTCAGCGCCGTACCGGTCGCACCACCCAGCTCGCTGATCAGGTCGTTCAAACTGGTCGCGCGGCTGAACCCGACATTGACCGCACCAGGGGCAGCCTCGCGGGCCTCCACGGCCTGCACGAGAATGCTCACCAGATCTTGCACGTAGACAAAATCGCGCGTCTGCCCACCGTCACCGAATACGGTAATCGGCTGCTTGGCGATTGCCCGCTGGCTGAAGATACTGATCACACCCGAGTACGGAGAGGACGGGTCCTGGCGTGGGCCAAAGATATTGAAGAAGCGAAAAATCACAGGTTCCAAGCCATGTTCGCGACGATAGAAGTCCAGGTAATACTCACTGGCCAGCTTGTCGCACGCGTAAGGCGTCAGGGGAGACTTGGGGGTGTCTTCTTCAATGGCCGTGCCTTCGCCGTTGTTGCCATAGACTGCAGCGCTGGAAGCGAATACCACACGTTTGACACCCGCCTTCAGCATGGCTTGGCACACATTGAGCGTGCCGACGAAATTGCTCTGGTGGGTAGCGACAGGATCATCCACCGACGCCTGCACCGATGCCACTGCTGCCAGGTGAACCACAGCATGACACCCCTGCATGGCTTGCTCGACCACCGCGGTGTCTGCAACATCACCCACGGCGACATCCAGATGCGGATTCCCGATAGGCAAATTGCTCGTCTTGCCGGTCGACAGATTATCCAGCACACGAATGCTGTAGCCCTTGCCCAGCAAGGCATCTACCAAATGCGAGCCAATAAAGCCTGCACCACCGGTAATCAAAACTCGCTTAACATCCATGGAGGTTCTTCCTGACGACTCAAGCGGAGATTTCATATAGGCAGTCCGCTAACGGTGGCACGATTAAGGCCCAGCACAGGCTGAAAAATACCTCAGCCCGCTTGGTGCAATGATGTCAGTTTAGTGGCTTGAAGCCATCAAAACGCCGCCGATCATGTTAGATCCGGGAGAAACTGTCAACATATCGTCTTTTATGCCGCCAGACGGTAGGTGACTTTAAATCATCGCCATTTAATTGACTCGCATCGGGTGTTTAAACGCGGTTAACGTCGATTGGATTAGGCGAAATTTTCGCCACTTATCTGTGATAAGTTGTTTCAGAAATCCCGCCTTGTCAGTGCTTTTTAAAAATTTTTTACAGCGCTCCTGAAAAGGGATCCGCGCAACATTTGTGGGCATAAAGCGTGTGCTGAGGCGCAAAAGGACTGCCGGGCGCACATAAAAAACCCCGAACGGGTCGGGGTTTTTATCGCCTGGCATCAGGCGCGACCCCGGATCAATTAGAAAACGTTGATCGGGTAGTCGGCGAACAGACGGATTTCGTTACCGCCTACGTTGTACTGGTCAGCGTTGTTGGAAACGCGCAGCCACGAGGCGCGAGCACGCAGGCTCAGGTCTTTGGCTGGGCCGCTCTGGACCACGTACTTGAACTGGTTCCAGATTTCGCGCTCGGTGCCATCGCCACGGTTGGTGCCGTCGTCGATGTTGGTACCGCGCACGTAGGCCACGTTGTAGGTCAGGCCCGGTACGCCGAAGGTGGCGAAATCGATGCCGTAGCCAAGTTGCCACGAACGCTCGTCCTTGCCGTTGAAGTCAGACCAGTAGGAGTTGGCCAGCAGGATGGTGTTGCCACCGTCGCCGATGCCGCCAGCGTTGCGGTAGCCGCCATACAGGTAGCCGGTGTCGCCGGTGCTGCGCTGGTGAGCGACGGTGAAGCTGTGCGGGCCAACAGCCCACGTGGCGCCCAGGCTCCAGATTTTGTTGTCACGGGCGTCAGCATCTTTCTGGTTTTCCAGGGCGAAGCTGCGGTCCAGCTTGGTTTTGTAGCCGTTGAAGTCAAACGTCAGCGACTGCTTCTCTGGCAGGGCCAGCACGTAGTTGACGTTGACGTATTGCTTCTTCAGCACGTCCTGCATGTGGGAGGCATACAGCGCGGCCGACAGGCTTTCGGTGAATTTGTAGCTACCACCGATATAGTCGATGCTTTTCAGGCGACCGCTGTCGGTGCCTTCCATGCTCTTGCGCGCTTCTTTGGTGAAGTGACCCGCGTCCAGTTGCAGACCGGCGATCTCTTTGGAAACAATCGAAGTACCGGTGTAGGTTTCCGACAACAGACGGGAGTTGTCGTACTGCAGCACAGGCACGGCCGGGAACTGATCACCGTACTTGAGCACCGTGTTGGAAACGCGGAACTTCACGGCAGCGCCGCCCTTGGCCAGGTCATGGGGTGCCGAGCCAGGGTTGTTCGAGCCATCAGGGTTGGTAGTGCCATTGCCCTGTTTGAAGAAGTCGATGCCGCCCGCGCCAGCGCGACCTTGACCACCGTCCAGACGGATAGCGTACTGGCCGATCACGTCCACACCCACACCCACGGTACCTTGGGTGAAACCGGACTCGAACTTGCCGATGAAGCCTTGGCCCCATTCGGCTTTGTCTTGCTTGCCGTTTTTGTAGTCACGGCTGATGTAGGCGTTACGGGCGGCGATATTCAGGTGGCTGTCTTCAACAAAACCCTTGGATTGGTCCTGGTCGTTGGCCATTGCTGTCGATGCGCTCAAAATCCCCAGAGCGATCAGACTCATCCGTTGCTTCAACATTTTTTTGTATTCCTTGTTTCTGGTTGAGTACGCGCGATGACACCAGGCCCCGTGTCGCTTTTCTGGTGTCGACTGCTTCCGGAAAAAAGAAGGCCCGCGGACGACTTAACAGGCCGCGGGCCTTTTTTATTGGATGAGTCATGGCTGTTAGCCAAAGGCGTTGGGCGCAATCCTAGTCGCGCGTTGAACTATGTGTCAATTTCGTGAATCGTCTGTATTTAGGCGAAATAATTCTAAAAAAGGGCCTATTGCTGTTCTGAAAACGACAAAAAACCCCCTTCAAATGCCTTTGAAACACATCTCGTAACATATTTCGAAGTCAATACGTTTGGTAATAGATAACGCGCGCAAATGCAAAGCATTACCATTAACGCGCAGTTTTCCTCCCAAACAATTCGGATACATGCCTTCATGCCTGCTCTTCGCCTGACGCCCATCACCCTTGGGCTTTGCGTTCTGCTGTCTGCCGGTTTTGCCTGTGCGGCCACCACCTTGCCTGAAACCTCGATCAGTGCCGAAGCTGACGAAGACGACCCGCGGGTCAAGGAAACCAGCACGGCCACCCGCACCGCCACACCCGTGCGCTATGTGCCCCAGGCCATCGATTCAGTGAAGACCGAAAGCCTGCGCGCCTACGGCACCAATGACCTTGGCCAGGCGTTAAGCGGCATCCCGAACGTCAGCAGCGGCGCCGACACACGTTTCGACAGTTTGCGCATCCGCGGTTTCGACGCGAGCAATGACTTCTACCTTGATGGCATTCGTGACGACAGCCAATACATTCGCGACCTGCATAACATCGAGCGCATCGAAGTGCTCAAGGGGCCTGCGGCAGTACTTTACGGGCGAGGCGGTCAGGGAGGAATCGTCAACCGTGTGAGCAAGCTGCCTATTGCCGGACACACGTCGAGCATTGAGGCCCAAGGCGCCAGCAATGATTTGCGCAGCGTGTACGCCGACCTCAGCACCGACCCCACCGATAACATGAGCCTGCGCCTGAACATGGGTAACCAGGACAACAACAGCTTTCGCGACGGTGTGAGCGGCAACCGCCAGCTCTTCGCGCCGTCCTTGAGCTGGCAACTGACCCCAGACCTGAACTGGCTGGTGCAATACGAATACAGTCGCTACAACCGCACGCCCGACCGTGGCATTCCTGGGGTGAACGGGCGCCCGGCTGACGTGAGCCGAAGCACCACCTACGGCGACAGCCGGGACTACATCGACGACAAAACCCAGTCGCTGCGCTCCAAGCTGGCCTATGAGCTCAACGCCAACTGGCAACTGCGCCAGACCCTGGGTGTGTTCAAGCTCGACAGCGATTTCGACAATACCTACGTCACCGCCTATACCCCGTCGACCAACCGTGTCACGCGCCAGCGCTGGCAGCAGGACCTGACCACTCTCAACATCTTCAACAACGTCGAGCTGGAAGGCGGCTTCAGCACCTTCGGCCTGGAGCACCGCTTGCTCACCGGCCTTGAACTGGGCAGCCAGCGCCGCGACCCGAAGCTGTATACCGCCACTGCCGTCGCACAAGGCGGCCGCGTCGTGCCGCCCCTGGATCTCAACCAGCCCAATCGCAACCTCAGCCACACCGGGCGGATGAGCCTGCAAAGCAACAACCACACCGAAGTCGGCAGTCGCGCCATCTATGTACAGGATCAACTGCGCCTGAATGACCAGTGGCAAATCCTGGCCGGCCTGCGTTACGACCGCTTCGAGGTAGACACCAAGAACAAGCTGCTCAACACCCAGCAGGCCGTCAAAAGCCACAGCACCAGCCCGCGTTTTGGCCTGGTGTGGACGCCGCTGGAACATCACTCGTTCTATGCCTCATGGAGCAAGACGTTCTCCCCAGCGGGCGGCGGCTTGATCGGCATCACCCCGAACGCCGCCGGCAGCGTCAACGACCTGAGCCCTGAGCTGACCAAGCAGAAGGAAATCGGGGTCAAGAGCAACTGGTTCGACGACCGCCTGAGCACCACTCTCGCCGTGTACGAACTGGAACTCTACAACCGCCGCACCAGCGACCCGCTGGACCGCACCATCACCCTGCTCAGCGGCTTGCAGCGCTCACGCGGCGTGGAGCTGACCGCCACCGGAAAAATCGTCGGAAACTGGTATGTACGCGGTGGTGTGGGCTTGCAGAATGCCACGGTCGAGAAGGACAACAACGGCTTTGAAGGCAAGCGCGTCAGCGATGTGGCCAAGCGTAATGGCAGCCTGTTCATTACCTGGAAACCGGAGATGGGCTGGTACGCGGAAACCGGCCTGACGCTGGTCGGCGACCGTTATGCCGACAGCCTCAACACCGTGGTGTTACCGGGTTATGGCCGCTGGGATGCGTTGGCGGGGTTCCGTCAGAAGGCGTGGGATGTAAGGGCGGCGCTGAACAACATCGCGGATAAAACCTACTACGCGTCGGCGACCAGTGTGGCGCAGATCCAGCCAGGGGAGCCGCGCAGTCTCGTCGTGACCGGCACCTATAGCTTTTGAGGAAAACGCGGTCAGTGAGGGAGCTGGCTTGCCTGCTCCCACAGTTGATTTCGGTGGTGCTTTAGCTACTCAACACGTCACAAAACGCATGCACTTCGTCCTCACTGAACAACCCCGCCGGGTAGCGTTCACGCATCACACTGTGCAAGTCAGGCTGTTGCCTGATCTGTCGCGAACCGTTTTCCTTCAACCAGAGCGCCAGCGCATGGATCGCGTCACCATTGACCCGCAAGGGGTGAAACGTGCGCGTGTACATCGGGTTAATATCGGCGTTCATTTCTGCGCTCTCTCCTACTGCGTGAGCGGCTAACTTACTCAAGGTTTATGACAGAACTGCGCAGTCATCGCCCTGGGCCACTGTGACAACAGCGATACAAGAGCTATGCCAATGTCTCGTGTTTATAGGTATGCCGA
The DNA here is from genome assembly GCF_963970835.1 of Pseudomonas sp. EA_15y_Pfl1_P101. Classification (NCBI taxonomy): domain Bacteria; kingdom Pseudomonadati; phylum Pseudomonadota; class Gammaproteobacteria; order Pseudomonadales; family Pseudomonadaceae; genus Pseudomonas; species Pseudomonas sp. EA_15y_Pfl1_P101. The sequence continues at coordinate 129,993 of NZ_CAXAPA010000010.1, forward strand.
CACAAAAAAGCCCGCAACCTTGCAGGGCTGCGGGCTTGCTGTTGGCGCTGAAACCGGGGAGCACCCGGCTAGCGCCATGACACTGTTACAAGTGCACTCAGTTTTTGTGCGGGGCTGGCTGTTGTTGGGTCAGGCAATGGATATTACCGCCACCCAGTAACAGTTCGCGGCCCGGCACCATCACCACTTCGTGCTGCGCGAACAGGTCCTGCAGGATTGTCTTGGCCACGCTGTCCAGCGGGTCATCGAAGCTCGGCGCAATGATGCCGCCATTGACGATCAAAAAGTTGACGTAGGAACCGGCCAACCGCACGGTCGGATTACGCTCCTGGGTCCCGTCAACCGGATCGACACCGGCGCATTCTTCCTCCGTCGCGTAAAGCGGTCCCGGGATCGGCATTTTATGCACTGTGAACGAGCGACCCTGGGCATCGGTGCTGCTTTGCAGCACGTCCATGGCGGCATGGCAGCGTGCGTAGTTCGGGTCTTGCGGGTCATCGGTCCAGGCCAGCAGCACTTCGCCAGGGCGCACGTAGCAGCAGAAGTTATCCACATGGCCGTCGGTCTCGTCGTTGAACAGGCCGTCTGGTAACCAGATAATTTTATCCACAGCCAGGTTGGCACTCAGCACCGCTTCAATCTCGGCACGGCCCAAGTGCGGGTTGCGATTGCGGTTGAGCAGGCATTCTTCGGTAGTGATCAGGGTGCCTTCGCCGTCAACATGGATCGAACCGCCCTCCAGCACAAAGCCTTCGGTGCGATAGCGCGGGGCCCGTTCGATCTCGAGGATCTTGCCGCCGACCTGCGAATCGCGGTTCCACGGCGAATACAGGCCGCCATCAAAACCGCCCCAGGCGTTGAAGTCCCAGTTCACACCGCGCACTTCGCCGCTGTTGTTGATCACGAAGGTCGGCCCGGTGTCGCGCACCCAGGCGTCATCGCTGGACATCTCCACCACCCGGATATTCGGCACATCCAGGCGCGCGCGGGCATTTTCGTACTGGCCGGCGGAAACCGCTACGGTCACCGGCTCAAACCGTGCGATGGCCTTGGCCACCGCCACGTGAGCGGCCTGCGCTGGCTTAGCGCCCAGGCGCCAGTTGTCCGGGCGCTCTGGCCAGATCATCCAGGTTTGAGTCTGTGGCGCCCATTCGGCAGGCATGTGGAAGCCATCGGCGCGGGGGGTGCTGTGCAGGGTGGTCATGGCGATCAGGACTCCGAATGGGGGTAAAGGCCGACTTTATAACGGATATAAATCGGCTTTAAAAGCAACATAAGATCATAGTAGATGAACATGACAGAACATAGCCGATAACAATCGATTATTGCGCGTGTTCCTCCAGCACCTTCGACAGCATGTCGACAAAGAAATCCACGCTGCGTTTGGACGTGACCATCGGCGGCTTGATCTTGAGAATGTTCAAATAATCACCCGTGGGCTGCATGAAGATCCCCAGCTCCCGCAGGCGGTCGCATAGCAAGGCGGTCTCCTCAGTGGCCGGATCCAGGGTGCGCCGGTCGCGCACCAATTCCAGGCCGAGATAAAACCCGGAGCCATGGACAGCGCCCACTAATGGATGTCGATCGATCAATTCTTCCAGCCGCGCCTTGAAATGCCCACCGACCACCTGGGCGTTTTCCCACAGCTTTTCTTCCTCCATCACATCCAATACGGCCATGCCGATCCGGCAACTCACCGGGCTCCCCCCGGACGATGAGAAGAAGTACCCCTCAGCCTCCAGCGCCTCGGCGATTTCGCGACGGGTGATCACCGCCCCCAACGGCTGGCCGTTCCCCATTCCCTTGGCCATGGTGATGATATCGGGCACCACGCCCTGCTCTTCAAAGCCCCAGAAAAAATGCCCCATACGGCCGTAACCCACTTGCACTTCATCGGCGATGCACACGCCGCCCCTGGCGCGGACAAGTGCATACACCTGCTGCAAATAGCCCGGCGGCAGGGAGATGCCGCCGGCGTTACCGTACACCGGCTCGCAGATGAACCCTGCCAGTTGGCGTTTGCTCGCGGCGATTTTCGCCAGGTTGTGTTCCACGCTTCGTACGTAATCAGGCGCACTGTCCTGCCCGCGGAACTCACCTCGATAAGTATTGGGTGCGGTCACCGGGTGCACCCAGTCCGGGCGACTGCTCAGCGCCTGGGGGTTGTCGGCAATCGAGGTGGACACCGCATCTGCCGCCACCGACCAACCGTGGTAAGCCTCGAGCACGCTGAGCATGTCGCGGCCGCCGCTGTAGGCCCAGGCCAGGCGGATCGCCAGGTCATTGGCCTCGGTGCCGCTGTTGACCAGGAACACGCGGTCCATGCCTTGCGGCGCCAGCGCCAGCAAGCGCTCGGAGAACTCGGCAATCGCCGCGTAGTGAAAACGTGAGTTGGTATTGAGCAGCGACCACTGGCGCGCCGCCACTGCCGCCATGCGCGGGTGGCCATGGCCCAGCACTGCCACGTTGTTGAGCATGTCGAGGTACGAACGGCCCTGCATGTCGATGAGGTGGTTGCGCCAGCCGCGTTCGATGCGCGGTGGGTCTACGTAATAGTGCTTTTGCGAACGGGCGAAACTGGCGTCGCGGCGAGCGAGCAGGGCCTCAGGGTCCAACTCGGGCTCTGCGTCGCACGCCAGCCCCAGCAGTGCCGCCGGCGAGGGGCACAGCGCCTGCCACGCCTGCGCCCGGGACGGCGTGCAGAACAGCGGCGCCGGAAAGCCAACACGGCACAGTTGCACGGTCAGCGGGCCTTCGACCTCACCGATCACCTGGCCCTTGAGTACGGCGGTGCCAGGCTGCAACAGCGCGTTGGCACCCCACAACCGCACATTGGCTTCGCTGCAGTGCACACGCAGTTCGCCATTCACGCCAGGGCGGACGATGCCCGCAAACGGCGCCTCGATAGAGGTGCCCTTGGGCACGTGCAGCTCGACGTGCAACGCGAACGTCTCAGGTTCATAAGCACTGTCGGGCTGCGTACGCGACAAGCGGTACTGCCCGTATCGACTGGCGGCCAAGCCGTGCACTGCGGCTGCATCCTGCAACAAGCGCTGGTCAATTCCCGCCTGTTCCCAGTTGCCTGCCTCGAAATGCGGGCTGAGCACGCCCAGGTCGATCAACGCAAACTCACGTCCTACCAGGCCCGGTAGCAAGGGCGCGAAGCCTTGGCCGGCAATCGGCGCCAACGCCTGCCCGACACAATCCAGGATCGCCGCCTCCATCAACTCAAACGGCACTGACGTCGCCACGTGGAAAATTTCCCACTCATGTTCGGCGTTTTTCAGCAGGTAGCTGTTATCTGGATCCAGGCGTTGCTGCTGCTCGCTGCTCAACACCAGCACCGCCGCCCGCGCAACGATCAGCGGCCACAGCGCCTGCAATTCTTCGTGTTGCAACGGTGTCACCGCATGACAGGCCTGGATCGCAGGCAAGATGGCAAAGGGATCGCCCTCGGCGTGGTGCAGCAACGCGGCGCAGGTCACTGACAGATCGGCGATGCGCCAGGTGTGCACCAGATCGCCGAAATCGATAACGCCCTGAAGTTGCCAGTGACGTTGCGCATCACGCTGCCACACGACGTTGTCATCGGTGATGTCCATGTGCACCGCTTGCCACGGTAGATGATCAGCCAGGGGACGGAGGTGGTCTTCGACCTGCCCGACCACGTGCTCCAGTGCTTCGCGGTGGGGCAGGTTTTCCAGGGTTGCCAGCAGATGGGCGATCAGCTCCGGGGCATGGCGCGGGTCCCATTGCAGGGTACGTTCCAGGCCCGGGTGTTCGAACGAGGCCAGCACTTGGCTCATCCGCCCACACAGATCACCGAAACGTGCAATGACCTCACGGCCCAAGTGAGGCTGATGGGTCAACGGCTGGCCATCGATATAGCCCAGCACCCGCACGTGCAGGGTTTGGCTGTCGAGGGTCAGGGTCAGCAATTCTTCACCGCTCACGGCTTTGATGACCTTGGGCACGTGCACATCGGCTTGGGCCTGTAGAGCATTGAGCGCCGCGTGCTGGGCCTGCAGCTCAACGGCAGCGTAGTCACCGCGGCAGATTTTCAGAACAAACCGGCCGCGCGGGCTGTCGACTCTGTAGTTGAGGTCCTGCTGGCTCCCCAACGAGTACAGGGAGCCCGTCAGGCCGTAATGCTCCTCGAGCAGCCGAGCCGCCTGATCGGGGCCAACTTGCGGGCAGGGTAGACTGGCGCGATGGATCAGGGTGGCGAGCAACATGGAGGGAAGCCTCGGTTTTTTAGGGGTGTATATCGCCATTGTTCAGGGGGTTAGGCAACCCCCTACGCATCCGGCGCTTGCACCACCCCGCCGCACAACTCAAGCTATGCTCCATTCGCTTACTGTCCGTTTAAGAAAAAGGCCCTCCGACATGCGCATTCTCATCACCGGCGGTGCTGGTTTTATCGGCTCCGCCCTGATTCGCCACCTGATTCAACACACCGAGCACGAAGTGCTCAATCTGGACAAGCTCACTTATGCCGGCAACCTGGAATCGCTGAGCAGCATCGCGGGCAATAGCCGGTATGAGTTCGTCCAGGCCGATATTGTCGACCAGGCTACTGTCAGCGCAGTGTTGGCACGTTTTGAGCCCCAGGCGATCATGCACCTGGCGGCCGAGTCTCATGTCGACCGTTCGATCGATGGTCCGTCTGATTTTATTCAAACAAACATTGTGGGTACCTATAGCCTGCTGGAAGCTACCCGGGCTTATTGGCATAAGCTGGCAGAGCCTGCCAAGAGTGCCTTCCGTTTTCACCACATTTCTACCGACGAAGTGTACGGCGACTTGCACGGCGTGGACGACCTGTTCACCGAAACCACGCCGTACGCGCCAAGCTCACCGTACTCTGCGAGCAAGGCAGCGTCCGACCATCTGGTGCGTGCTTGGCAACGCACTTACGGCCTGCCAGTACTGTTGACTAACTGCTCGAACAACTACGGGCCCTTCCACTTTCCAGAGAAGCTCATTCCGCTGGTGATTCTGAACGCTCTCGCAGGCAAATCATTGCCGGTTTATGGGGACGGTTTACAAGTTCGTGATTGGCTGTTCGTGGATGATCATGCCCGAGCATTGTTGAAAGTTGTAACCGAAGGTGTGGTGGGCGAGACCTATAATATTGGAGGTCACAATGAGCAAAAAAACATCGATGTGGTGCGTGGTATCTGTGCGCTGCTGGAAGAGCTGGCACCGCAACGCCCCTCTGGTGTAGAGCAATTCACCGATCTGATCACATTCGTCCAAGATCGCCCTGGTCACGATCAGCGTTATGCGATCGATGCGAGCAAGATCGAACGCGAATTAGGCTGGGTTCCCGAAGAAACGTTTGAGAGCGGCCTGCGCAAGACGGTGCAGTGGTACCTCGAAAACCTGGATTGGTGCCGCGGGGTCCAGGACGGCAGTTATCAAGGCGAACGTTTGGGCAACACCGACATGAAGGATTTGATTGCATGATGAAGGGAATCGTATTGGCGGGTGGCTCAGGTACCCGTTTGCACCCCATTACCTTGGGCGTGTCCAAGCAACTGCTGCCGGTGTATGACAAACCGATGATCTATTACCCGATCTCGGTGCTGATGCTGGCGGGGATCAAGGACATCCTGGTGATTTCCACCCCTGTGGACTTACCTCAGTACCGCAACTTGCTCGGGGATGGCAGTCAATTTGGCGTGCGTTTAAGCTATGCCGAGCAGCCTTCGCCGGATGGTTTGGCCCAGGCGTTTATCATTGGCGAAGAGTTCATTGGGCAAGATCCGGTTTGCCTGATTCTGGGCGACAATATCTTTCACGGCCAACACTTCGGTGATCAGCTGCGTACTGCGGCCGAACGCCCTTCTGGCGCCACCGTGTTCGGCTACTGGGTCAAAGATCCGGAACGCTTCGGAGTGATCGACTTCGACAAAGAAGGACGCGCCCTTTCTATCGAAGAAAAACCGACCAAGCCCAAATCTTCCTATGCCGTTACCGGTTTGTATTTCTACGACAACGAAGTAATCAAAATTGCCAAAGCGGTCAAGCCTTCACCTCGCGGCGAATTGGAGATTACTGACGTAAACAACGCCTATCTCAAGCGTGGTGAACTCCATGTAGAGCGCTTCGGACGCGGTTTTGCCTGGTTGGATACCGGCACCCATGACAGCTTGCTCGAAGCCTCCACCTATGTACAAACCATTGAGCACCGCCAAGGCCTGAAGGTAGCTTGCCTTGAAGAGATCGCCTACGAAAATGGTTGGATCGACCGCGACTATCTGCTGGAGCGTGCCAAATACTTTGGCAAGACCGGTTATGGTCAATATCTGTTCACTCTCGCAGGAGAGACTTCATGAACGTAACCGCCACTGAGCTGCCCGGTGTACTAATCATCGAGCCGAAGGTTTTTGGCGATGAGCGCGGCTTCTTTTATGAGAGCTACAACGCCCGGGACTTTGCCCATGCCACCGGGTTGCAACAGCACTTCGTGCAGGACAACCACTCGCGCTCGCAAAAAGGTGTGTTGCGCGGCTTGCACTACCAGATCGAACATGCCCAAGGGAAGTTGGTGCGCGTGATAGCTGGGGAAGTATTGGACATAGCTGTGGATATCCGCCGCAGCTCTTCTCACTTTGGCAAATGGGCGGGCGTACGGTTGTCTGCCGAAAATAGCCGGCAGCTGTGGATTCCGCCAGGATTTGCACATGGTTTTGTGGTGCTCAGTGATTATGCTGAATTCCTCTATAAAACAACTGATTACTACACACCCTCTGCTGAACGCTGCATTCGCTGGAACGATTCTGATCTCAATATTGATTGGCAGTTTGCCGGCATCCCGAATATGTCCGCCAAGGATCAAAATGGCAAAAGCCTGAAAGATGCCGATCTATTCCCATGAAAATCCTGATCACCGGCCAACACGGCCAAGTCTCCCGCGAACTGCAACTTCGGCTCCAGGACCTCGGCGATCTCATCGTTCTCGGCCGCGACCACCTCGACCTGGCCAACCCAGACCAGATCCGCCAGCAGGTCCGCGCCCATCGCCCTGACCTGATCATCAACGCCGCCGCCCACACGGCTGTCGATCAAGCTGAAAGCGAGCCAGACGTGGCGTTCGCGATCAACGCCATCGCCCCCGGCGTTCTCGCGCAGGAAGCCAAAACCCTGGGCATCCCGTTGATCCACTACTCCACCGACTACGTGTTCGACGGCAGCAAACCCGCCCCCTACACCGAAGCCGACACGCCGAACCCGCTGGGGGTCTATGGCCAGAGCAAACTGGCGGGCGAGCAGGCGATTACGGCCGTTGGCGGCAAATACTTGATCCTGCGCACCAGCTGGGTCTACTCCAGCCACGGCAAGAACTTCCTGCTGACCATGCAGCGCCTGTTACAGGAAAAGCCGCAGATGCGCATCGTCGCCGACCAAATCGGCGCGCCAACCTGGGCCGGCAGCATCGCCCACAGCACGCGTAGGTTGATCGAGCGCTGGCAGGCGGGCGAGCCGGGTGAATGGGGTGTCTATCACTTGACTGCCAGAGGCGAAACGTCGTGGTTCGGGTTTGCCGAGGCGATTGGCGAGCATCTGCGCAAGCAAGGCAACGCCTGCGCTGAACTGGAGCCGATCCCTGCCAGCGCCTACCCGACGCCAGCCAGGCGCCCATTGAACTCGCGTCTCGATTGCAGTCGCCTGCAGCAGCAATGGCACGTCAGCCAACCGCCGTGGCAAGACGCATTGCGCGAGTGTCTTGCAGAGCAGCACTAGGCATAATGCGCCTGTACCCACAGGCGCACGAACCCCATGACTCCACCCCTCCCGCGTAGACCTCGCTGGCGCAGCCTCGCCCTGTTGGCGTTGTGCCTGGCACCGCTGCTGTGGCCGCTGGAGCGCCTGGCCGAGCGTTATTACCGCAGTGAGTTGGCCGGCCAGAATCGCCAAACCCTTGACCTGTACGTGGCCAACCTGCTGGGCACCCTGCACCGCTACGAAGTACTGCCACAAATTCTTGGCGACCTGCCGGCCTTGCGCACCGCACTTGGCGCACCCCAGGTCAGCACCAACCTGGTCAACGCCAACCTGCTGCTCAAGGACGTCGCCGCCCAGGCCGGGGTGGAGGTGATGTACCTGATGGACGCCACCGGCAAGACCCTCGCCGCCTCCAATTGGGATAAGCAAGACAGCTTTGTCGGGCGCAATTTCTCGTTCCGCCCCTACTTCAGCGAAGCCATGGCCGGGCGCCTGGGGCGTTTTTTCGGGTTGGGCACCACGTCGGCCAAGCGCGGCTACTTCTTCGCCGCCGCCGTGCGCGATGGCGATAAAATCACCGGTGTGCTGGTGGTCAAGGTCGACCTGGACCACACCGAAAGCCTGTGGGGCAACACCCCGGAACAACTGCTGGTCACCGACCATAACGGCGTGGTGATTCTCACGTCGCGACCACAGTGGCGATTCCGCGCCACCCGACCGCTGACGGCTGAAGAGCGCCAGGCCATCATCGCCATCCAGCCCTACCCCACACGCGATCCACAGCCTCTGAGCCTGAGCAGCACCGCCTGGCTTCGCCAATCCACAGCCCTCGCCGAGACCGGCTGGAACGTGGAAATCCTCGCGCCACGTTCGTTGATCAACCGCCCGGTACGCACAGTCGTTGCCGTGGGCGGCGCCACGCTGTTGGTGTTGATGCTGTTACTGGGCTTGATGATGCAACGTCGCCGCCATTACCTGGAACGCATCGCCTTTGAAGCCAAGGCCCGGCGCGAGCTGGAAGCGCGGGTGGTCGAACGGACCAGTGACCTTGAAGGCCTCAACCGGCGCCTGAAACAGGAAGTGCTGGAGCGCGAGCACGCTCAGCAGGAGCTGGTGCGTGCCCAGGACGACCTGGTGCAGGCCGGCAAACTGTCGGCGCTGGGCACCATGTCGGCGAGCATCAGCCACGAACTCAACCAGCCTCTGGCAGCGATTCGCAGCTATGCGGAAAATGCCGAAATCTTGCTCGACCACGAGCGCACCAGCGACGCGCGCGGCAACCTCAAGCTGATCAGCGAACTGACCGGGCGCATGGCCTCGATCATCGCCCACTTGCGCGCCTTTGCCCGTCGCGACCGGCATGCGCCCGAAAGCGTGGCCCTGCAACCGGCATTGGACGATGCGCTGGCCTTGCTGGCCAAGCGGCGTCGGTCAATGGAAGTGGAGCTGATCCGCGATTTGCCGGAGGCAACATTGTGGGTACAGGCCGGTGAAACCCGATTACGCCAGGTGCTCGGCAACCTGCTGGCCAATGCCCTCGACGCCCTCACCGAAAAAGGCCCGCCGCGCAAACTCTGGCTGAGTGCCGAAACCACCGAACAGGGCGTCAACCTTTACATTCGCGACAACGGCCCAGGCTTTTGCATGGAGGCCCTGGGCCGCGCCAGCGAGCCGTTCTACACCACCAAGACCCGCACCCAGGGCCTGGGGTTGGGGCTGGCGATCTGTGAAACCCTGATGCGCGCCTTTGGCGGTGAACTGCTGTTTGCCAACCACAAGGAAGGCGGCGCGCTGTTAACCTTGAAATTGCGTGCCGGCTCGCCGGGCGTCAGTCTGCAACCGTCCGAGGACCGCAGTGTATGAGTATCGATAACCAGATTCAGGTGGTGTTGATCGACGACGATCCACACCTGCGTCAGGCCCTGTGCCAGACCCTGGACCTGGCCGGGCTGAAAGTCCTGACCCTGGGCGAAGCCACCGGCCTTACCGCGCGCCTGTCGCGGGATTGGCCGGGCGTGGTGGTCAGCGACATCCGCATGCCCGGCATGGACGGCCTGGAGTTGCTCGCCGAACTGCACGGCCAGGACCCGGACCTGCCGGTGCTGCTGATCACCGGCCACGGCGATGTGCCGCTGGCGGTGCAAGCCATGCGCGCCGGGGCGTATGACTTCCTCGAAAAACCCTTCGCCAGCGATGCCCTGCTCGACAGCGTGCGCCGCGCCCTGGCCTTGCGCCGCCTGGTGCTGGACAACCGCAGTCTGCGCCTGGCCCTCAGCGACCGCCAGCAATTAAGCACACGCCTGGTGGGGCACTCGCCACAAATGCTGCGCCTGCGCGAACAGATCGGTGCACTGGCGGCGACCAGAGCCGATGTGCTGATCCTCGGCGAAACCGGCGCCGGCAAAGAAGTGGTGGCGCGCGCGCTGCATGACCTGTCGAGCCGCCGCAGCGGTCCGTTTGTGGCAATCAACGCAGGCGCTTTGGCCGAGTCCGTGGTGGAAAGCGAACTGTTCGGCCATGAACCCGGCGCGTTTACCGGCGCGCAGAAACGCCGGATCGGTAAATTCGAATTTGCCAACGGCGGTACTTTATTCCTCGATGAAATCGAAAGCATGAGCCTGGATGTACAGGTCAAACTCTTGCGCCTGTTGCAAGAGCGTGTAGTCGAGCGCCTGGGCGGCAATCAGCTGATACCGCTGGATATCCGCATCATCGCCGCGACCAAGGAAGACCTGCGCCAGTCCGCCGACCAGGGCCGTTTCCGTGCCGACTTGTATTACCGCCTCAACGTCGCGCCGCTGCGTATTCCACCGCTGCGTGAGCGCGGTGAAGATGCGCTGATGCTGTTCCAACATTTTGCCGATGAAGCCAGCAGCCGCCACGGCCTGCCGCTGCACGAGCTGCAACCGGGCCAGCGCGCGCTGCTGCTGCGTCATAGCTGGCCGGGCAACGTGCGCGAGCTACAAAACGCTGCCGAACGCTTCGCGCTTGGCCTGGAACTGGCGCTGGATAACACACCGGACAATCCATCAGCCGGTGCCCTGACCTCCACGCCCGGCGGCCTCAGCGAGCAAGTCGAGCAGTTCGAAAAAAGCCTGATTGCCGCCGAACTGACCCGCCCGCACAGCTCCATGCGAAGCCTGGCCGAAGCCTTGGGCGTACCGCGCAAAACCTTGCACGACAAACTGCGCAAGCACGGCCTGAACTTCGCCAACCAAAGTGGCGACGACGAATGAACGCCCCCACCTGCCAAGAGGCCCCCATGAGCCGCGACAGCCGTTACCTGGAATCCATCCTTCACCACGACATCCCCCTCACGCGGGAAATGGGCCTCAAAGTGCTCGATTGGCAGCACGGGCAGTTGGAACTGCACCTGCCCTTGCAAGCCAATATCAACCATAAGAGCACGATGTTCGGCGGCAGCCTGTATTGCGGCGCAGTCCTGGCGGGCTGGGGCTGGCTGCACTTGCAGCTGCGCGAAGAAGGGATTGAAGACGGACATATCGTGATTCAGGAGGGGCAGATCAGTTATCCGCTGCCGGTTACGCGGGATGCGACGGTGGTGTGCCAGGCGCCGGAGGAGAAAGTGTGGAAACGCTTTGTGGCGACGTATAAGCGTTATGCTCGTGCGCGGTTGGCGTTGGAGACGTGGGTTGTGAATGAGGGCAGTGAGCAGAGGGCAGTGGCCTTTACCGGGCAGTACGTCTTGCACCGCTAGCCGCCATCACGCAAAACCACATGTGGGAGCAAGCCCGCTCCCACAGTTTGATCTACTGTAGCCTCATGACCGGGCCAGGGTCAGCAACCGCTCACGCCACGCCGCTTTTGCCGGCAAGGCCAAGAAGAATGGATTCAATAATGATTCCCGCGCCGGATAACTGAACGGCGCGCCGCTCAACTCCAGCACCTCGCCTCCCGCACCTTCCAGCACGCCTTGGGCTGCTGCCGTGTCCCATTGGGAAGTGGGTGCCAAACGCGGATAACAATCGGCGCTGCCTTCGGCCAACAGGCAAAACTTCAACGAACTGCCGATATTCGCCAGTTTCAGCTCACCCAAGCTTTCGCTCAAACCGTCCAGCAAACGTTCCTGCTCAGGACTTGTATGGCGACGGCTGGCGACCACAGTAAATGACTCACCCGCCGCCGGCGCGGCGCGCACCTGAATCTGTTTGGGCGCTTCATTGACGTCCGAACGCCAAGCGCCCAGGCCCGCGCCACCGAAGTAACAACGCCCGTTGGTGGGCATCGACACCACGCCAAACACCACGCGGCCTCGTTCAATCAGGGCGATATTGACGGTGAACTCTTCGGTGCCGGCGATAAACTCCTTGGTACCGTCCAACGGGTCAACCAACCACCAGCGCTGCCAGCCGGCACGCACGCTCTGGTCGATGTCGGCGTCTTCCTCGGACAGCACCGGAATGCTCGGGTCCAGCGCGGTCAGGCCTGCCAGAATCAGATGGTGCGCGGCCAGGTCCGCCGCCGTCACCGGCGAATCGTCGGCCTTGGAAGTCACCGCCACATCAGCGCGCCAGTACGGCATTATCACTTCACCCGCCTGGCGTGCCAGTTCGATCACAGGGGCAATAAACGCGTGGCCTAAAAACAGTTCGCTCATGCAGTAAACGCTCCACGCTGGGTCAACAGGTCTCGTACCAGGTACAGCGCGGCCAGGGCGCGGCCTTCGCTGAATTGTTCGTTTTGCGCAAGCATCGACAGCTCGCGCAGGTTCACCCGGTCCACACGCATCGGCTCAGGTTCATCGCCTTCAAGGCGTTCTTCGTAGAGGTCGGTGGCCAGCACCACCTGGATTTTCTGACTCATGTAACCGGGCGACAACGACAACTCGGTAATGTGTTCCAACTGCCGCGCGCCGTAGCCGGCTTCCTCCTTGAGTTCGCGATCGGCTGCCGCCAGCACATCTTCACCGGGTTCGATCAGGCCCTTGGGCAAGGACAGCTCATACTCGTCGGTGCCACCGCAATACTCTTCAATCAGCAATGCATGATCCTCATCGATCATCGCCACGATCATCACCGCACCGTAGCCGGCACCGCGGCCCACAAGGCGTTCGTAGGTTCGTTCAACGCCATTGGAAAAGCGCAATTGCACTTCCTCCACGCGGAACAAACGGCTACTGGCGACTATTTCGCGGGCGAGGACGGTGGGTTTCTGGCGCATAAGCGGCTCCTTGGCGTGATCGGGTTACTATACCGTGGCTTTTCCGATTGTCTGTGTCGGATATCTTTACTTACATGAGAACGCCCCATGCCCTCTTTGCCCTGGCACGCCATCGACACCGTCCTGCTGGACATGGACGGCACCCTGCTCGACCTGCATTACGACAACCACTTCTGGATGGAGCACCTGCCCCAGCGTTACGCCGAGTTGCACGGCGTAAGCCGTGCCATGGCCGAGATGGAGTTGCAGCCCCTGTTCGAGCATAACGCCGGACAGTTGCAATGGTATTGCCTGGATTTCTGGAGCGCGGAGCTGAAGATCCCGGTGCGCGAACTCAAGCTGGAGACTGCCCACTTGATCGCCCTGCGCCCGGATGCCGACACGTTCCTGGCGGCAATCAAAATGGCCGGCAAGCGTGTGATCCTGATCACCAACGCGCATCGTGATTCACTGTCATTGAAGCTGGAACGCATTGAACTGGCGCCGTATTTCGAACGGTTGATCAGCTCCCACGACTACGGTTTCGCCAAGGAAAACCCGCAATTCTGGGATGCCCTGCAAGCCGACATCAACTTCGACCCCGCCCGCAGCCTGTTTATCGATGACACGTTGCCGATCCTGCGCAGCGCCCAGGCGTTTGGCGTGGGGCATTTGCTGGCGGTGAAAGAGCCGGACAGTAAGAAAGGGCCCAAGGACACCGCTGAATTCGCAGCGGTTGGTGATTACCGAGATCTCATTGCCGGACTCTAACCCAATGTGGGAGCGGGCTTGCTCGCGAAGGCAGTGTGTCAGTCAATATATTGGGTGACTGATCCACCGCTTTCGCGAGCAAGCCCGCTCCCACATTCAGGCCTTCGTATTACTTGGGAATACGCAGCGTCTGGCCTGGATAGATCTTGTCCGGATGGGACAACAGCGGCTTGTTCGCCTCGAAAATCTTGTTATACAAATTGGCGTTACCGTACACCGAGAGAGAAATAGCACTCAGCGTGTCGCCCTTTTTCACTACGACAAAAGTGGCAGCCTCGACAGCCGGCCCCGTGACAGTGATCTGGTCATCCACACTGGCCACACCGGCAATATTGCCCAGCGCCAGCAGAATCTTCTCTTTCTCTTCCTGGGTGGCGACTTCACCGGTCACCGTCACCTTGTCGCCCTCTACCGTGGTCTGCACGTTCGGATTACCCAGACCCACTTTGGACACGTGGTCCTTCAACTGCTCACTGGCGTTTGCATTACCCGGCGTCAACAGGTCCACAATCTTTTCGCCAGCTTCCTTGATAAAGCTAAAAATGCTCATAGTGCGCTCTCCTTGGTTTTTGATTTCCAGATGCCCAAGACTAGACCAGTCCTGTGGATTTGGGTTCCAGCCCGGCCCAAGACCCAAACGCGCTAGAATCCCACCGCCATTGGAATATGCCCTGGAGCGAAGATGGACATCAAACAGCTGAAATTCCTCATCGCCCTCGACGAAACCCGTCACTTCGGCCAGGCGGCGGCGCGCTGCCACATCACCCAACCGACTCTGTCGATGCGCCTGCGCAACCTTGAAGAAGAGCTTGATCTATCGTTGGTCAACCGTGGCCAGCGCTTCGAAGGTTTTACCGCCCCCGGTGAACGGGTGCTGGCCTGGGCTCGCACGGTGCTGGCGGCATATGACGGTTTGCAGGCCGAAGCGGCAGCTTGTCGCGGTAACCTGGTGGGTACGTTGCGCCTGGGCGTAGTGCCGTTGTCGAGCTTCGATCCCTTGGCGTTGATGCAGCAACTGCATAGAGAACATCCGAGCCTGCGCTTCGAGCTGTCGGCGCTCAGCTCCGAACAGATCCTTGAACAATTGGCGAGCAATCGGCTGGACCTGGGCGTGTCTTACCTCGAACGCCTGGACAACGAACGCTTCGACTCGCTGGCGTTGGGCGAAACCCGTATGGGCCTGCTTTACGACCAGCGCTTCTTTAGTTTTGGTGACACGCCGTTGAGCTGGGAAGCGCTGATCGAGCTGCCGCTGGGCATGCTGACCAGTGGCATGCACTTTCGCCAATCCATTGACCACAACTTCCACAGCCGTGGGCTCAACCCGCAACCCTTGCTGCAGACCGATGCCGTCCATCAGTTGTTACAAGCTGTGCACGGCGGCCTCTGCTGCGCGGTGATGCCGCTGGATGGGGGGTTGGATGCGCTCACCGAACATCTGCGCCTGCAGCCGATCGAAGACGCTCATACACTGGCCCGCCTGGGGTTCATCATGCGCCGCAGCGCGCCGCGTTCAGCGTTGGCGGAGGCGTGTTTCGCGCTGTATCAGAAATCGCAAATCTAATCTTGATCGACGTCATCTATCGATAGATCAGTACTGGCAATTAGACGTGACGCTTTGTCGCGCCTAGTCTGAGCACTGATCAATCCGTCGGTGGTACTGCCCCATGAACGCCAAGCGTCCAGTCTGCGCGGCGCCCGCTGTTGAAACGCCCGCGCCCGCCGCCAGCCAGAGCTACCAGTTTTGCAACCTCGAACACACAGAAGTCGCCAGTACTGCATTGGCGGAAGAAGTGGCGTTGGCGATTGCCTACAACGACATCAGCCAGGCGGTCATGCTGGTAACGCCCACCGACCTGGAAGACTTCATCATCGGCTTCAGCCTAGGAAGCGGCATTATCACCGACGTTAGCGACATATATGATCTTAAACTCAGCGGTTCGGGCTCGACCCAATACGCTCAGGTGCAGATCTCCAGCCGTGCCTTCTGGAACCTCAAGCAGCAGCGCCGCCAGTTGGCCGGCACCAGCGGCTGTGGCCTGTGCGGCGTGGAGGCGGTGGAGCAAGCCTTGCCAGACCTGCAAGTGCTGCGCGGCGCACCCTTGCCGCCTGCCGAATGGCTCGACGGCCTGCGCCAGCGCATCAGCGCGTTCCAGCCCTTGGGCCAATACAGTGGCGCGGTGCATGCGGCGGTATTTATGAACGGCCAGGGAGAATTGCTGCTGGGCCGCGAAGACATCGGCCGGCATAACGCCCTGGACAAGTTGATTGGCGCACTCATCCGTCAAAAGATCCCGACTGACAGCGGCTTGGCGATTGTCACCAGCCGTTGCAGCCTCGAATTGATACAGAAAGTCCTGCGCGCGGGCATCCAGACCCTGGTAAGCCTGTCGTCACCCACCGGCCTGGCCCTGCAATGGGCGCGCCGGCACAACCTCAATCTCATCCACCTGCCGCAGAAAAGCGCGCCGCGGGTCTACAGCCCTGCGATGGAGTACCAGCCATGAGCAATCATCACCAAGCCGACCAAACCCCAACCCCACGCTACAAGCCCTATAAAGGCCCGGCTGGCGGCTGGGGCGCACTGATCAGCGTGGCCCAGGCGTGGCTGACCAGCGACAACGCGCTGAAAAACCTGCGCATGATGCTCAAGACCAACCAGAACGGCGGTTTCGACTGCCCGGGCTGCGCCTGGGGCGACTCGCCGGAAAGCGGCATGGTCAAGTTCTGCGAAAACGGCGCCAAGGCGGTGAACTGGGAAGCCACCAAACGTCGCGTGGATGCTGCGTTCTTCGCCAAGCACAGCGTCAGCGCCTTGATTGAACAGAGCGACTATTGGCTGGAATACCAGGGCCGCCTGACCGAGCCGATGCGCTACGACGCCGAAACCGATCGCTACCTGCCCATCAGTTGGGAAGCGGCCTTCGACTTGGTCGGCAAACACCTCAACGCCCTCCCTAGCCCGGACATGGCCGAGTTTTACACCTCGGGCCGCGCCAGCAATGAAGCGGCGTACCTGTACCAGCTGTTTGTGCGCGCCTACGGCACCAACAACTTTCCGGATTGCTCGAACATGTGCCACGAAGCCAGCGGCGTGGCCCTGGCGCAGAGCGTGGGCGTGGGCAAAGGCACCGTGACCTTTGATGACTTCGAACATGCCGACGCGATTTTTGTCTGGGGCCAGAACCCCGGCACCAACCACCCGCGCATGCTCGAACCGCTGCGCGAAGCGGTTAAACGCGGCGCCCAGGTGGTGTGCATCAACCCGCTGAAAGAGCGCGGCCTGGAACGCTTCCAACACCCGCAACACCCGCTGGAAATGCTCACCAACGGCGACAAACCGACTAATACCGCGTACTTCCGCCCGGCGCTGGGTGGTGACATGGCAATTTTGCGCGGCATGGCCAAGTTCCTGCTGCTGTGGGAACGCCAGGCCCAGGCCGAAGGCAAGGAAGCGGTGTTCGACCACAACTTCCTCAACGAACACACCGCTAATGTGCTGGATTACCTGGGCAAGATCGACGACACCTCTTGGGAAGAAATCGTCGAGCAGTCCGGCCTGACCCTGGTCGAGATTGAGCAAGCGGCGCGCATGTACGCCAAAGGCAAGAACGTGATCATGTGCTGGGCGATGGGCATCACCCAGCACCGCCACTCGGTGCCGACCATCCAGGAAATCGCCAACCTGATGCTGCTGCGCGGCAACATTGGCCGCCCTGGCGCCGGCCTGTGCCCGGTGCGTGGGCACAGTAACGTGCAAGGCGACCGCACCATGGGCATCAACGAACGCCCACCGGTGGCGTTTCTCGATTCCCTGGAGCGACGTTTCCAGTTCCAGGTGCCGCGTGACAACGGCCACAACGTGGTCGAGGCGATTCACGCCATGCTCGAAGGCCGCTCCAAGGTGTTTATCGGCCTGGGCGGCAACTTCGCCCAAGCGACGCCGGACAGCCCACGCACCTTCGAAGCCTTGCGCAATTGCGACCTGACCGTACAGATCAGCACCAAGCTCAACCGCAGCCATCTGATGCACGGCAAAGACGCGCTGATCCTGCCGTGCCTGGGCCGTACCGACATTGATATCCAGGCCGATGGCCCGCAAGCGGTAACGGTAGAGGACTCGTTCAGCATGGTGCACGGTTCCAACGGCCAACTGCAGCCGCTGTCGAAGCTGATGAAATCGGAGCCGGCAATCCTCGCGGGCATTGCGGCCGCCACCTTGGGTAGCAAACCCGTGGATTGGAATTGGCTTGTGGCGGACTACGGGCGTATCCGCGACCTGATCGCCGACACCATTCCTGGCTTCAAGGACTTCAACGAGAAGATCAAAAATCCGGGCGGTTTCTACTTGGGTAATTCCGCAGGTGCGCGCCGCTGGAACACGCCGTCGGGCCGCGCCAACTTCCGCCCGAACATCCTGCCCAAAGACCTGATCCATGAACGCACCCACGCCACCGGCCGCGTGCCGGACCTGATCATGCAGTCGATGCGCTCCCACGATCAGTACAACACCACTATTTACGGCCTGGACGACCGTTATCGCGGGGTCAAGGGCCAGCGTGACGTACTGTTCGTCAACGAAGCCGACATCATCCGCCTGGGCTTCAAACCTGGGCAGAAGGCCGACATCGTGTCGCTGTGGGAAGACGGGCGTGAGCGCCGCGTGAAAGGCTTTACCTTGTTGGCGTTTGATATTCCGGCGGGGCAGGCTGCGGCTTATTACCCGGAAGTTAATCCACTGGTGCCGCTGGAAAGCACCGGGGATGGCAGCCATACGCCGACGTCGAAGTTCGTGGCGATCCGCTTGGAAGCGGCAAGTGACAATGGCTTGATCATGGCCCGCTCGGCGTAAATGCCATGAATTCCGGGCAAAAAAAGGCCGCTTTTGCATAAAAGCGGCCATTCCCAAGTAGCAAAAGACTCACTAATTTGACTTAAGTTCCCCAGCTAAAACAGCAACTTAGCGAATTGTGTACAACTCGTGTTACTGGTCGGATTTCTATTGTCACAATGTCGACACAGCCTCAGGATCGCGCCGTCATCCTCTTGAGGTCTCTCTATGAAGTTCTCCTCGATTCTCTTGTTGTCCCTTGGCCTGGTCAGTGGCGCAGCCATGGCCGGTGGCACCACCGAAGCCGGTGTGGGCGGCGCATTGGGCGGGGTACTCGGTTCGGTTGTCGGCCAGTCGATTGGCGGCAACACGGGCTCGGCCATCGGCGCAGCCCTGGGCGGCGCGGGCGGCAGTGCGGTCGGTGCCGACAAACGCAGCCGTGGCGAAGCCGCCATCGGTGGCGCCTTGGGTGCAGCGGGCGGCAACGTGGTTGGCCGTAGCATGGGCGGCAACACCGGCAGCCTGATCGGCGCAGCCGCCGGCGGCGGTGCGGGTGGTGCACTGGGTAACTACATGGGTAACAAGAGCGATGACGACGACCGTCGTTCGCGTAGCCGTGATAAGCGTCGGTATGACCGCGACGATCACCGTGGACGCGGGCATGCCTATGGGCATCGCAAGAACAAGCATCACTACCGTCACCGGTAAGCTCTAAAGAACACCGCATCCACTGTGGGAGCGGGCTTGCTCGCGAATGCGGAGTGTCAGCCAACGCATTTTAAGCTGACCCACCGCTTTCGCGAGCAAGCCCGCTGACACATTTGGCTCCGTGGTGTTAGTGGGATTGGGCTAGACCAACAACCGCTGCAACGCCTCGCGCAGCGAACCCGGAATCGTCACCGGCTGGTTCGACCCTCGATCTACAAACACATGCACAAAGCGCCCCGCCGCACAGGCCTCTTCCTCGCCTGCCTTGAACACCGCCAATTCGTACTGCACTGAGCTATTACCCAACTTGCCCACCCGCAGACCGATTTCGATGCGCTCCGGAAAGGCGATCGACGCAAAATAATCACACGCCGAACTCACCACAAACCCCACTACTTCACCGTCATGAATATCCAGGCCACCTTGTTCGATCAGGTAGGTATTCACCGCTGTGTCGAAGAAGCTGTAGTAAGTCACGTTGTTTACATGGCCATACACATCGTTGTCGTGCCAGCGCGTGATGATGGGCTGGAAGTGAGCGTAGTCTGCACGTTGTGGCACTGAGTCAGGCA
Organism: Pseudomonas sp. EA_15y_Pfl1_P101; assembly: GCF_963970835.1. Lineage (NCBI taxonomy): Bacteria > Pseudomonadati > Pseudomonadota > Gammaproteobacteria > Pseudomonadales > Pseudomonadaceae > Pseudomonas > Pseudomonas sp. EA_15y_Pfl1_P101. The sequence continues at coordinate 149,766 of NZ_CAXAPA010000010.1, forward strand.
TCGGTAAGTCTCGCGAAGGTGGGTTTACAGGTCATTCAAATGGGCCTGCGCCCACTCGCGTACTTCAGCGTAAGGGTAGTCTTCCAACGCAGCGGAACCTGGAATACCCCGCGCCTTCAACTTGGTAAACAACGGCACACTGATCCCGCCGAGGAACCGTGTCAGTCGTTCCGCGCCCGGTAGTTCCCCGGTGTGCTCATGATGCCTGTGGATAAAATCACCGCACAGCCCCATGAAGTTTTTATCCACAAGCGGCGGCAAGCCTGGCGGTGGCGGCAGGTGCGCAACGTGGCCGTGGCACACGGAGCAATGCCCACAACGCTGCGGTGCATTTTCATCGCCAAAGTACTGCGCTAGGCGCTGCCCGAGACAGCGCTCGGTGGCGAACAGATCGAGCATCGCATGAATGCGTGCGACCTCGCCCACCTCATGCTGCTTGAAGCCTGTGTATAACTCCGCGCTCAGCACCTGCGGATCAAAATCGGTATCCAGCAGGCTGTAGACCTCCGTCATCTGCTTGCTTTCCAGCTCGATCAGGCCCTGCTCCTGGAAGTAATCCAGCGCCTTCACCACCCGGCTGCGTTCGGCATTGTGCTGTTGATAAAGCGCGTCGAAATCCACCGTCGCCCAGGTTTTCGCTCGTTTACATACCTGGATGATCGCCGCCACGAACTGCTGCCGCTCGCCGGAGAATCGCGCCAGCAAAGCCTCTGGCTCGATCAGGTACTTGAAGCGGTACTCGGCATAAAACGCGTAGCGCGGCGCAATCACGCCCTTGAGCTCCAGCTGCACCAGCAGGGTCTTCAACGGCAGTTCGCGGATATTGCTGTGGTCCGACAAAGACCTGAGCAAAAACTCCCACTGCCCATCGCCCCGCGCGGCCTGCAACTCTTCCAACACCCGACGGATACCGTCCTGCTCCGGCGTATCGCCGTACACGAAGTTTTCCAGCACGTTGAGGCTGTCACGGTTGGCCAACACCAGGCAGTCAGACGGCTGCCCATCACGCCCCGCGCGACCGATTTCCTGACTGTAGTTCTCGATGGACTTGGGCAGGTCGAAGTGCACCACGTTGCGGATGTCACTCTTGTCGATGCCCATGCCAAACGCGATGGTGGCGACGATGCAATTGGAGCGCCCGCCCATGAAGCGGCGCTGGATGCCCTCGCGCTTATCGTGGGGCAGACCAGCGTGATACGCCTCGGCCTGGATACCGTTGCGGTTCAAGTGCTCGGCAATCTGCTCGGCGGTTTTCTGCAGTGTGACGTAGACGATGCTGGGTTGATTGGCGCGCTCACTCATCCACTGGACCAAACGACGACGCTTGTCCGCACCGCTGACGGGTTCCACCAACAGATTGAGGTTGGGCCGGTAGAAGCCCGTGGTGACCACATCGTCCGGCGCAATGGCGAACTTCGCCTGCATGTCGGCAATCACCTTGGGCGTCGCTGTAGCTGTCAGCAACAGCGCTTGTGGGATATTGAACTGGCGCTGGTAGTCCGGCAGCTTCAGATAATCCGGCCGGAAGTTGTGGCCCCACTCGGAAATACAGTGCGCCTCGTCCACCACCAGCAGCGAGATTTGCACGCTTTGCAGGAAGTTACGGAAGCGCTCGTTCTTCAAGCGCTCCACCGAAACCATCAGGATTTTCAACTCACCCGAGCGCGCACGGGCCATCACGTCATTGGCCTCATCGCGGCTCTGGGCCGAATCGATACTGCCTGCCGAAATACCGTGACGCTGCAAAAAGCCAAGCTGGTCCTGCATCAACGCCAACAGCGGCGACACCACCAGCGTCAGGTGCGGCAGCAACACCGCCGACAGCTGGTAACACAGGGACTTGCCCGACCCGGTAGGAAAAATTGCCGCTGCAGAACGACCGGCCAGTACGGCGTTGACCGTTTGCTCCTGGCCCAAACGAAACTGTGGATAACCAAAGACCTGCTGGAGGGTGTCGTGCATAGGCTGTCACTCCATTGACCGCTGAGTTGGCTTAAAAACATAGCCTGGGAATCTCAGCGAATCGAGAAAGGTCGCAAGGAAAAAAGAGACAGGATGATACACAGGGTGCGGCGATGGCCTTGGGCCAAATCAGACAGATTCGATAGCGATTGTAGGAACACCTCAAACCAAATGTGGGAGCGCTTTCTGTTAAATCACTTTCAAGCTACAAATGCCGGAAACTGCTGTAAGAAACCTCTAGCCCTCGCGCTGTACTTTTCCCAAACTGCTTCAAACAGTCGCTCGCCCCTCTGTAGATGTTACCCACCGCTGACGGAAAATAGCGTCCTCTCAACCGTTTCGGCTAAGACCCGTGAATATGGAAAGGACTCAACCCATAGTTCACTGCGGCGTCATCTTGACGGTGATTCGCCTTGTCCTCTTGGCTGCCAATCGCCAGGGTGGCTAATACAATGACCGACTACCTCGACTGGATCAGCCTGACCCTACTCTTTGCCGTTGCCGCCTTAGTTGAAAAAACACTCAAGCGTCCTGCCCTTAGAAAATGGTGTGGGCTGATCCTTGTGGTAATCGGTCCTACACTTCTATTCTGCGCGACCTCTTGGATAAGGGCGTCACAGATCGAGAGCCTGCTTGTCATTGCTTTTGTTACGGGCGTTGCTTTGCTGATCCGCCAAACTAAATACCGACACCCACACAACCATCCCCCTCACCCACTCCTGCGTGCCCCCACCATGAACCTGGCCCCTGACCTCCCCGAAGACCCCGTGATGCAGCAACTCCTGCAACTGCTGCACGAAGAAATCGGCCTGCCGAAACACAAGACGATCCGCCTGCAAACCTCACTCAACTTCGACCTGGGCTGTGACGGCAGTGAGGCCAAGCAACTTATGGAAGCACTGGAGCAGGAATTCGCGCTCGACCTCGGCGACTACGACACTTATCGTTACTTCAACCCACCGGTGTTTGATGTGTTTCTCAAGCGCCGGGCCAAAGGGCGAGGCGAGAAGGTGCCGTTGACCATCGGCATGCTCTACCTGGCTATCAAGACCCATAGCTGGGATACGCAGACGCTGGAGAATCTGAGCTGAGCGAATACAGATTTCGAACACACTGAAAGTCAAATGTGGGAGCGGGCTTGCTCGCGAAAGCGGAGGGTCAGTCGCCGAATATGTTGACTGATACATCGCTTTCGCGAGCAAGCCCGCTCCCACACTGGATCTGCACTAATCTGCTCAACCGCGCACTGAACAACAAGGACTTTACATGGACGTAATAATGGGCCTGCTGGCCGCCGTGCTCTGGGGTGGTACGGACTTTCTCGTGGGCCTCAACGCCAGAGCCGTGGGCGTTAAACGCGCGGTCTATTTCGGCCAAGCGCTCGGTTTCCTGATCATGACGCTGCTGCTGGTCATCTTCCCCACCTTCTTGTCCAAATCTCTCGATGCGCCGCTGAGCGTCTGGCTGCTGGGCATCGCTGCTGCACTGCTTACCGTCTCCGGCGCCCTTGCGCTGTCCAAGGCTTTTGCCCTGGGTAAAGCGGCCATCGTCGCGCCACTGGTGACGTCCTACGGCGTGGTCACCACATTGCTGTCCTGGGCCAGCGGTGAGCACATCAGCCTGATCCAGCTGGGCTGCATCGCCCTGTGCGTGATCGGCGTGATCCTCTCCAGCATCCACAAGGACAACGGTGTACCCCACAACAACCCACGCCTGTCCATTGCCTACGCCATGCTTGCCGCGTTGCTGTACGGCACCAGTTTCTGGCTGCAAGGCCGGTACACCTTACCGGCGCTGGGGCCGGTCTCGATGTTGTGGCTGGGTTACCTGGTAGGCCTGTGCGTGCTGGTGGTGATGGTGCTGAAGATCAAGGACGGCCTGAAGATCCCGCCACTGAAAAACTGCGCGACCTTGACCGGGGCTAGCCTGATGAACCTCGGTGGGTTCTCGGCGTTTTCGTGGGGGGCGATGGCGGGGTCGGTTTCGGTGGTGACGGTGATCAGTACGTTGTCGGGCGGGATTGCGGCGATGTTGGGGTTTGTGTTTTTCAAGGAGCGGTTGTCGGCGGTGCAGGTGCTGGGGGTTGTGCTGGTACTGGTCGGCGCAGTGGTTCTGCACATCGCCGATTAAACTCTCGCACACAAAAAAGCCGCCTACGAGAGGCGGCTTTTTCACACCGATCGAATCTTACAACTTAGGACCCGCAGCCTTGATCGCATCGCTCACTTCAAACTTCTTGAAGTTCTCGATGAACAACGCAGCCAGCGCCTTCGCCGCGTCATCATAAGCAGCCTTGTCAGCCCAGGTGTTACGTGGGTTCAACAGGCCAGTCTCAACGCCCGGTACGGCCAATGGCACGTCGAGGTTGATGGTGTCCAGGTGTTCGGTTTCAGCACCGATCAACGCGCCGCTCTGGATCGCTGCGATGACGCCGCGAGTAGTCGGGATGTTGAAGCGGTTGCCGACGCCGTAGCCGCCGCCGGTCCAGCCGGTGTTGACCAGGTAGACCTTGGAGCCGAAGCCGCGGATGCGTTTGATCAGCAACTCAGCATATTCGCCGGCCGGACGCGGGAAGAACGGCGCGCCGAAGCACGTGGAGAAGGTCGACTTGATGCCGCTGCCGGAACCCATTTCGGTCGAGCCCACCAGTGCGGTGTAGCCGGACAGGAAGTGGTAGGCCGCTTGTTCTTCGCTGAGGATCGACACGGGTGGCAGCACGCCAGTCAGGTCGCAGGTCAGGAAGATCACCGCGTTTGGCTCGCCGCCCAGGTTCTTCTCGGAACGCTTGGCAACGTGCTCCAGCGGGTAAGCGGCGCGGCTGTTCTGGGTCAGGCTGACGTTGGTGTAGTCGGCGTGCCTGGCATCGTCGATAACCACGTTTTCCAACACAGCGCCATGCTTGATGGCTTTCCAGATGACTGGCTCGTTCTTCTCGGAGAGGTCGATGCACTTGGCATAGCAACCGCCTTCGATGTTGAACACCACGCCTTCGCCCCAGCCGTGTTCGTCGTCACCGATCAGGTAACGGCTTTCGTCGGCCGACAGGGTGGTTTTACCGGTGCCCGACAGGCCGAAGAACAAGGTCACGTCGCCTGCTTCGCCAATGTTGGCGGCGCAGTGCATCGGCAGTACGTCGCAAGCCGGCAGCAGGAAGTTCTGTACCGAGAACATGGCTTTCTTCATTTCACCGGCGTAACGCATACCGGCGATCAGCACTTTCTTCTGGGCGAAGTTGAGGATCACGCAACCGTCGGAGTTAGTGCCGTCACGCTCAGGCACGCATTCAAAGTTGGCCACGTTGAGCACCTGCCACTCGTCACGACCGGCCGGGTTGTACTGGGCCGGGTTGATGAACAGGCAACGACCGAACAGGTTCTGCCAGGCAGTCTGGGTGGTCATCTTCACGGCCAGGTAGTGGTCTTCGGAAGCACCTACATGGACGTGGGAAACGAAATGTTCTTGCGCGTTGTTGAATGCCTCGACACGAGCCCACAGGGCATCGAACTTGTCGGCCGGGAACTTGCGGTTGATCGGGCCCCAGGCAATGGCGTCCTGGGTGGAAGGCTCTTCAACGATGAAACGGTCGACCGGCGAACGACCGGTACGGTGACCCGTTTCTACGACCAGTGCGCCAGTATCGGCAAGCACGCCTTCACCGCGCTGCAGGGCTTCTTTAACCAGATCATCAACACTCAGATCGGTGTATACGGCGTTGTTGGCTTGCGTCATGAGGTTCCCCGTCGGCCTATGGCCGAGTGCTCCAAACGTTTTGTAGTAGAAAGTTGCGCACTACTACCGCGAAAAAAGTGGGCCGGATTATGCCAGAAAAGCCCAAAAAAAGTAGGGCCCTCCCGTCAGAACAGCGCTAAACCGGCAATTGTCAGGTGATTCACCTGTGCTTAAACGTTTTAGTGGCGGGTGTTGGAAGGGGTATCGATGCCTGCGCCGGCGAACAATTGGGCGACATCGGCCGCATCGAACAGGTAGCGCTGGTTGCAGAACTGGCAGTCGATCTCGATGTTGCCACCGTGCTCGACCACCAGATCCTGGGCATCTTCCAGGCCCAGGCTGACCAAGGCATTGGCTGAGCGTTCACGGGAGCAGCTGCAACGGAAGCGCAGGCCCTGTGCGTCAAACAAGCGCACGGCCTCTTCGTGGTACAGGCGATGCAGGATGGTTTCGTTGTCCAAGCCCAGCAGCTCTTCAGCCGTCAGCGTACCGGCAAGGGCGGTCAGCTTGCGCCAGCTATCGGTGCGCTCATCGTCGTCCTTGATGCGGTCAGCCGGCAACTGTTGCAACAACAGGCCGCGAGCACGCTTGCCGTCGGCGTTGAGCCAGAACTTGGTGCCGACTTGCTGGGACATCACGAAGTAGTTGGTGAAGCAGTCCGACAGGGTTTCGCCGTCGAGGTCGACGATGCCTTGGTAGCGTTGGCCTTCGGTTGGGTCGACGGTGATCGCCAGCACGCCGTTGGCCATCAGGTCGGACAAAGTGGCGTCCGGGGCAATCTGGTCGGCGTCGTAACGGGCCAGGCCACGGATTTCGCGTTCGCTGGAACACTCGATCATCAGCATCGGAACCGGACCTTCAGACCGCGCCTGCAAAATAAGCAGACCGTCGAATTTCATCGTGCCCACCAGCAGCGAGGCGGCCGCCATCAGCTCGCCGAGCAGTTGCGCAACCGGCTCCGGATAAGGGTGCTTGGCAAGGACTTCAGCATAGCTGCGCTCCAGCGAGACCAGTTCGCCGCGGGCATCGTTCTCGTCGAAGATGAAGCGTTGGGTGAAGTCGGTATCCGGTAGATCAGTCATAGGTCTGGGTATCTGAATTGATGACAAATTGATTACAAAGTTTATAGAATTAAACGCTTTAGCACCGTTTTGGTGCTGTTTTCTAGAGCCGTGGGGGACAGTTTATGAACAATCCGAGTTTGTTCCAAGCCAAGTGGAGCCTCGGGGGGTGGGCCTGGTGCAATCTACTCGCGATCGGGCTGCTGTGTTTTTGGCTGTGGCCCACGGGCCAGATGCTGTGTGTGGTTTTCGACGAGTGGCTGTTTCATCTGCTCAATGAACCGCTCGCGAGCAACTCCACATGGCTGCACGTGTGGGCCGTGGCCAGTTTGCGACCGTTCGACGCAGTGGTCGGCGTGATTCTGCTGCTGCTGTTGATTCGCGGTGATTGGGTATTCAAGGCCGTGCAGGTGCGCCAGGCACTGTTCGGTTTTGTCGGAATTCTGCTGCTGTTGCTGTTTATTCGCATGCTGTTTTCCAAATTCGCGGCACACATGGGCTGGCAACACAGTAGCCCGTCGATGGTCATCAGCGGGGCGATCCGGATGAGCGACTATTTCCCTGGGCTGGAAAAGACGTGGGAACTGAAGGACCGTTCGAGCCAGAGTTTCCCGGGGGATCACGCTTCGGTGCTGTTGATCTGGGGGATGTTCATGACGGTGTTCGCCAAGCGCACCGGCCAGGTGCTGGTGATTTGGGGCCTGGCACTGTTGTTCATGATGCCGCGCCTGGTGGCGGGGGCGCACTGGGGGCAGGACGACTACATCGGTGGTGTGTTGCTGGCACTGTTGGCGCTGGGGTGGGGATATTACACACCGTTTGCGGCGAAGGTGTCGGGTGGGTTGTTGCGGGTGACGGCACCCGTCTTCCGGCTGTTTCAACGAGTGCCACTGATTAGTCGGCTAAGCGTCATACGCTTGTAGTGAGCGGGCTTGCCCCGCGCAGGGTCAGCCATCATTGCCACTGCCGCGAAACTTGAACAAGTCGCGGCGCTGCTTCTTGCTCGGCTTGCCATCGGTGGTCATGCCGATACCGCCGGCCTTTCGCATCGCCGCCGCATTTTCACGCTTAGCAATACTGGCTTCGGTCTCGGTGTACAGCGCCTGCGCTTCAGGCGCCCCACGGCGCACGATGGAAAGCGCCTGGACCACGACCGTTTTTTCATCAAACCCGGTACGAATCTGAAATTCATCCCCGACGCGCGGTTCCTTGCCTGGCTTGCAGCGCTCGCCACGATGATGCACCTTGCCAGTCTCGATGGCAGCCTTCGCCAGGGCACGGGTTTTATAGAAGCGCGCAGCCCACAGCCACTTGTCCAGACGGACTTTTTCTTCCTCTTCCTGCTTTTGAGCCACTTGAATTCCTCGCTCTGAAAAATGTCGCAACTTTAACGTTGAAACCCTTCGACGCATAAACCCTAAGGCTCACCTAAGATACGCCAGGTAGCACTCTGTTTTCGCGAGGATACGCTGTGACCGACTTTCCCACTTCACTCACCTCGCCTGACCAGCGCTGCGTGGGCTGCCAGCAAAGCGAACCCTTGGGGTTCGATTTTGCGTTCGCCTATCAGCCTATCGTAGACCTTCGGGACCATTCGATCTTCGCCCACGAAGCCCTGGTCCGTGGTACACAAGGCGAAGGGGCGCTGTCTGTGCTGGACCAGGTCGACGAAAGCAACCGCTACCGTTTCGACCAACGCTGCCGAACCCAAGCGATCGCCGGGGCGGCGGCCCTGGGTATGCAAACCCATCTCTCTATCAACTTTATGCCTAACGCCGTGTACCGCCCGGAGTTGTGTATCCGCAGCACCCTGGAGGCAGCCCGCGCGCATGATTTTCCGCTGGACCGGCTGATTTTCGAGACAATCGAAAGCGAGCACGTAGATAACAATCGCCATTTGACGAATATTCTGCGTGAATACCGCGAATTCGGCTTCAAGACCGCCATCGACGATTTCGGTGCGGGTTATTCAGGGCTGAGTTTGCTGGCCGATTTTCAACCTGACTTGATCAAACTCGACATGTCGCTGATTCGCGATGTCGATCAGGATCGTGTCCGACAGATCATCGTCCGGGGGATTGTCACAATCTGTGAGCAGTTAGGGGTTAGTGTCATCGCCGAAGGCATCGAAAGTGCTGGTGAGCGTAACTTCCTTTCCGACTGCGGAATATTCCTGATGCAGGGTTATTGGTTCGCCAAGCCTGCATTCAAAGCCCTGGCTGAGATTTCACCCCAGGCCTGGGCAAATCGATCGGTTACCCATATTGAAGACATTTGACCATTTGACCGTTGTGGGTCTGCGTGAGTGGGTGGCACTTCCCGACCTGGGAGTGGCAGGCCTGCGCGCGAAGATCGACACCGGTGCCAGTACCTCCAGCCTGCACGCCACCGATATCGAGCCTTTTGAGCGCGACGGCGAGAAATGGGTGCGCTTCACCGCGCATCTGGGCAGCATTGTGCAACTGCGCCACCGCCGCTGCGAGGCGCTGCTGGTGACGATGAAAACCATCAAAAGCTCCAACGGCCACGCGCAGGTGCGCTACGTAATCAGCACAACCCTCGCGCTGGGTGATCGGGTATGGCGGGTGGAATTCACCCTCGCGTGCCGCAAGGCCATGCGTTATCGCCTGTTACTGGGTTCCAAGGCGCTGATTGACGGCCAATTGGTGGTCAATCCAGGCGTCAAGTACGTTCAAGACAAGCCGGTGTTCCCGGTCTCTACTATTTCTGCCCCAGGTGCTGCATGAAGATTGCTGTGCTGTCGCGAAACCCGCGTCTGTATTCCACCCGCCGCCTGGTTGAGGCCGGCACTGAACGTGGCCACGAAATGGTGGTGATCGACACGTTGCGTGCCTATATGAACATTGCCAGCCATAAGCCGCAGATCCATTACCGGGGTAAACCGCTGGAGGGGTTTGATGCAGTGATCCCTCGCATCGGAGCTTCGGTGACGTTTTATGGCTGCGCGGTATTGCGCCAGTTTGAAATGATGGGGGTATCGCCCCTCAACGAATCGGTCGCCATTGCCCGCTCTCGGGACAAGTTGCGCTCGCTGCAGCTGCTTTCACGCCGGGGCATCGGCCTGCCAGTGACCGGTTTTGCCCACTCTCCCGACGACATTCCCGACCTGATCGAGATGGTCAATGGCGCGCCGCTGGTGATCAAGGTACTGGAAGGCACCCAGGGCATAGGTGTGGTGCTGTGTGAAACCGCGACGGCAGCGGAATCCGTGATCGAGGCATTCATGGGCCTCAAGCAGAACATCATGGTGCAGGAATACATCAAGGAAGCCGGCGGCGCCGATATCCGCTGCTTCGTGGTGGGCGACAAGGTGATTGCGGCGATGAAGCGTCAGGCCAAGCCGGGAGAGTTCCGCTCCAATTTGCACCGCGGTGGTAGTGCCAGCCTGATCAAGATCACCCCCGAGGAACGCATGACCGCGCTGCGGGCGGCGAAGGTGATGGGTTTGAGCGTGGCGGGTGTAGATATCTTGCGCTCCAACCATGGACCACTGGTGATGGAGGTGAATTCATCGCCGGGGCTGGAAGGGATCGAGACCACCACGGGCAAGGATGTGGCAGGGATCATCATTCAGCATTTGGAGAAGAGTGGCGGGGCGAATATGACTCGGACCAAGGGTAAAGGGTAAGAGCAGCGACAAGCTTCAAGCTAAAAGCTGCAAGAGAAGACAGATGCTTTTGCTCTTTCTTGCAGCTGATAGCTTGAAGCTTGTCGCTGCTCCTATACCGCATCTCTGGGCAACATCAAGCCCAGCGGCAAACGCACTCGCGCCTCTAACCCTCCCTCTTCGCGGTTACGCAACTCAACATTGCCGCCATGCATCGAGGCAATCCGCCGCACAATTGCCAACCCCAGACCAGTACCCTTACCACCCCGAGCACGGTCGCCGCGGGTGAAAGGGTTGAAGATACCCTCCAGCTCGTCCGGGTCGATGCCCGCGCCCCGGTCCATGACGCTCAGCACCACATAAGGCGCAGCACTGTCGCCGGATACATACGCGGCCACTTCCACATCGGAACCGGCGTGATGCAAAGCGTTACCGATCAGGTTGTTCAACAGGCGCTTCATCGAGACCCGCCGTAACGCAAAAGGCTGGATCGGCTCAAGGCGCATGCGCACTTGCTCACCGTTCTGGTTGTAGGGCGCGACCACCTCACGCACCAGGTCAGTCAGGTCGACCTCTTCCACCACCTCATCCCGGCCATCGCGGATGAACGCGAGGAACTGGTCGAGAATAGCGTCCATGTCCTCAATGTCACGGACCATGTCATCGGTCAGATCGCTATGGCTGCCCATCAACTCCAGAGACAGGCGCAGCCGCGTCAAGGGTGTGCGCAAGTCGTGGGAAACTCCCGCCAGCATCAACTCGCGTTCGCGCCCGGCCTGCTCGACGTCTTCCGCCATCTGGTTGAACGCGCCGTACACCTCAGTCATCTCGCTGGGCGTATCGCTGACCGGCAGGCGCACGCTGCGCCCCTGGCCCAATTGACGGGCAGCAAACACCAGACGTTTGAGTGGTTGGTTGAGCTGCCGGACAAAGATCCACGCCGAAGCCGTTGAAAGCAGCCCGATCGCCAGGAACCAGCCCAGCACGTTCCAGATCTTCTGCCCACGCAGCGGATGCGGGTACAGCGGCACTTTCAGCCAATCCTCACCCAGGCTTGGCGCGCGCACCCACAACGCCGGCGATACATGCATGCGCAGCCGCACCTCAGTGTCTTCACCGAGTTCAGCCTGCATCTGGCGCTGGTAAATTTCACTGTAGGGCCAATGTTGCTCACCCTCAGGCACCCCCGCGCCCGCGACACGGACCAGCGTGGCGGCCTTGGCAATTTTCTCGCGGTTCTCGGGGTCAGCCGCCCAATAGGCGCGCAGCGTCAAGGCGACACCGTGGCTGTATTGTCGATCCACCAGCACGTCCTCGTTCATCAACAGATAAACCAGCGTGAGTGCTTTGGAAAACAGAACGACGATCAGCACCAGCCAAAGGGTGCGAGAGAAGAAGCTTTGGGGGAACCACAGCGGGGTTTTCATAGAAGACAGCTAGATACCTTGCAGAAACGAGCGGCGCTCGCAGAATTGCAGACGCCGGACCTCCCGTCGACCCTCATGGAATCAAACGCCGGGAGGCCCGCCCTGCAAATCATCGGTCAACTGGTTTTATTGCCATCCGGCACAAACACATAACCCACACCCCACACCGTCTGGATATACCTAGGCTTGGAGGGGTCCGGCTCGATCATCCGGCGCAGACGGGAAATTTGCACGTCAATGGAGCGCTCCAGGGCGTCCCATTCCCGGCCACGGGCCAGGTTCATCAGTTTGTCGCGGGTCAGCGGCTGGCGAGCGTTCATCACCAGGGCCTTGAGCACGGCGAATTCGCCAGTGGTCAGCATGTGCACTTCATCGCCACGCTTGAGCTCACGGGTCGCCAGCGATAGTTCGTAGTCGCCAAAAGTGACGCTTTCGTCTTCGCTGCCGGGTGCGCCCGGTACCGGGGCTGCCTGGCGACGCAACACGGCCTTGACTCGAGCCATCAGCTCATCCGGGTTGAACGGCTTGGCCAAATAGTCATCCGCGCCCAGCTCCAGGCCCTTGATGCGGCTCAGCTCATCGCCCTTGGCGGTAAGCATGATGATTGGAATCTGGTTGTTCGCGCCGCGCAGGCGTTTGCAGGCGGTGAGGCCGTCTTCGCCGGGCAGCATCAGGTCGAGCACGACCAAGTTGAACACTTCACGCCCCAACAGGCGGTCCATCTGCTCAGTGTTCGGCACCGCGCGGGCGCGGTAGCCCTTGGAGTTGAAGAAACGCTCCAGCAGGCTGCTCAGCCCCGGATCGTCGTCAACGATGAGAATTTTCTCGCCTTCAGCAGTTTGTGCAGTGCTGCTCATTAGATGCTCCTCTTATCTCGGCGCGCATTATGGCCTAGCTGCCGTTATACGCACCGTGTGCATTGTTAGCAGATTTTTCCTCTACTGCCAGCGAACCCGCGCCCTACAACCGTTGGCGCAATCCCCCCCAAGGGCAGAACGCTGGTTATAATGCGGCGCCGTCGTGCAGGGCAACGTCAGATAGTTACCGTTTGATGCCGAGGCTTTTTTCACCGCTTGTCGTGATTTTTTCGATTTCGAGGGTCAATAGGCTGCCTCTTGACCCAGGCAGCGGCGCCAGTCGGGCCGCTCAACCAGCCTCCCAACGCCTTGTTTTCCGGGCTTGCGAGCTGCTTTTAAGAATTTCAGGTGGTTTTATGGACAGCATCAACAGCCGCATCGCCGAGGAACTCGGTGTACGCCCACAACAGGTCGAAGCGGCCGTCGCTCTACTGGATGAAGGCTCCACGGTGCCCTTCATCGCCCGTTACCGTAAAGAAGTGACCGGCAGCCTCGACGACATCCAACTACGTCACCTGGAAGAGCGCCTGCGCTACCTGCGAGAACTCGACGAACGGCGCATCAGCATCCTCGCCAGCATCGAGGAACAAGGCAAGTTGACCCCCCAACTCGAGCGCGACATCAAGCTCGCCGACACCAAGACCCGCCTCGAAGACCTTTACCTGCCGTACAAGCAAAAGCGCCGCACCAAGGGCCAGATCGCCCTGGAAGCGGGCCTGGGCGAGTTGGCCGACGGCCTGTTCAACGACCCGTCGCTGACCCCGGAAACCGAAGCCGCGCGCTTCATCGACGCCGAAAAAGGCGTCGCCGATGTCAAGGCCGCCCTCGAAGGCGCCAAGTACATCCTCATGGAGCGCTTCGCCGAAGACGCCAGCCTGCTGGAAAAACTGCGTACCTACCTTAAGCAGGAAGCCATCCTCAGTGCCCGCGTCATCGCCGGCAAAGAGGAAGAAGGCGCCAAGTTCCGCGATTACTTCGAACACGACGAGCCGCTCAAGAGCATGCCGTCCCACCGTGCACTCGCCATTTTCCGTGGCCGCAACGAAGGCATTCTCAGCTCCGCACTGAAGGTCGGCGACGAGTTGCCGGGCACCATGCACCCGTGCGAAGGCATGATCGGTCAACAATTCGGCATCCAGAATCAGAACCGTCCTGCGGACAAGTGGCTCGGTGAAGTGGTGCGCTGGACCTGGAAGGTCAAGCTCTACACCCACCTGGAAACCGACCTGCTGGGCGAACTGCGCGACGGCGCCGAAACCGAGGCGATCAACGTGTTCGCCCACAACCTGCACGACCTGCTACTGGCTGCCCCGGCCGGGCCACGTGCCACTTTGGGCCTCGACCCAGGCCTGCGCACTGGCTGCAAAGTGGCCGTGGTCGATTCCACCGGCAAGCTGCTGGACCACGCGACTGTGTATCCGCATGTACCGCACAACAAATGGGACCAGACCCTCGCGATCCTGGCCGCCTTGTGCGCCAAACACTCGGTCGACTTGATCGCTATCGGCAACGGCACTGCCAGCCGTGAGACCGACAAGCTGGCCGCCGAACTGATCAAGAAATACCCAGCCATGAAGATGACCAAAGTCATGGTCTCCGAGGCTGGCGCCTCGGTGTATTCGGCGTCGGAGTTGGCATCCAAGGAATTCCCGGACCTCGACGTGTCGATCCGTGGCGCGGTGTCGATTGCTCGTCGCCTGCAGGATCCACTGGCCGAACTGGTGAAAATCGACCCTAAATCCATCGGCGTGGGCCAGTATCAGCATGACGTGTCGCAGCTGAAACTGGCGCGCGGCCTGGATGCAGTGGTGGAAGATTGCGTAAACGCCGTCGGCGTAGACGTGAACACCGCTTCCGTCGCGCTGCTTGCACGTATTTCCGGCCTCAACGCCACGTTGGCGCAAAACATCGTGACTCACCGTGACGAAAACGGCGCGTTCAAAACCCGTGCAGCGCTGAAAAAAGTCGCACGCCTGGGTGAAAAAACCTTCGAACAGGCCGCCGGTTTCCTACGCGTAATGAACGGCGATAACCCGTTGGATTCTTCCGCGGTTCACCCGGAAGCCTACCCGCTGGTGCAACGCATCGCCGCCGAAACCGACCGCGACATCCGTTCGCTGATCGGTGACGCTGCATTCCTCAAGCGTCTGGATCCAAAGAAGTACACCGACGAAACATTCGGTGTGCCGACCATCACCGACATCCTGCAAGAGCTGGAAAAGCCGGGCCGCGACCCCCGCCCCGAGTTCAAGACCGCCGAGTTCCAGGACGGTGTCGAAGACCTCAAGGACCTGCAACTGGGCATGATCCTCGAAGGCGTCGTCACCAACGTGACCAACTTCGGCGCCTTTGTGGATATCGGCGTGCATCAGGACGGTTTGGTACATATCTCCGCGCTTTCGGAGAAATTCATCAAGGATCCACGCGAAGCGGTGAAAGCCGGTGACGTGGTCAAGGTCAAGGTCATGGAAATTGACATCCCGCGCAAACGTGTCGGCCTGTCGATGCGCATGAGCGACACCCCCGGTGAGAAAATCGACGGTGCCCGTGGCGCACGTCCAGGCTCCGCACCGCGCCAGTCGCAAAACAGCGCTCCGCGCAAGGACACCGCCACCGCAGCGCCGAGCAACAACGCCATGGCCTCGCTGTTCGCCAACGCTAAACAGTTGAAGAAGCGTTGATGGAAATTCCGGCCGGCTTGACCCAGAGCGCGTTCAGCGAACTGATCGGCTGCCGTCTGCAACGCCTTGAGGAAGGCGTTGCCGAGGTGGCCCTGACCCTGGAGCCGCACTTGCGCAACCGCGCGGGCAAGCTCCATGGCGGGGCGATTTTCAGCCTGGTGGACATTACGATGGGGCTGGCCTGTTCCAGCTCACATGGTTTCGACCAGCAGAGCGCGACCATCGAGTGCAAAATCAACTATATCCGTGCGGTGGAAGGCGGTGACGTGCTGTGCACCAGCCGGGTGATTCATGCCGGGCGCCGCACGCTGGTGGTCGAGGCGGATGTGTACCAAGACGAAAGACTTATCGCAAAAGCGCAGGGTACCTTCGCTGTCCTATAGCCCCCTACCCCCGATTTGAGTTAATTTCGGCGCTGCAATCACAGCGTCGGAATTTTCTTGCCGTGCTGTAGCCAAATTCATGGAGTGAAGTAGGCTTTTTCACAGCGGGTCAAATCGACTCTGAACCAGGCGATCACGCCAGTTTTAACTTCACCCTTGTAGACCGTCCTGCCCACCCCCATATTGGGGCGACTGACGCGTGAAGGAATCCAACTTGAGCGAACTTCTCAACCGCCGCCTGGCTTTGCTCGGCAAGCGCGAACACCTCTCCCTGCTAGAGCAGTGCTTGCACGGCATCGAGCGCGAATGCCTGCGCGTTACGGGTGATGGCCGCCTGGCACACACGCCGCACCCCGAAGCCCTGGGCGCCGCGTTGACCAACGAACTGATCACCACTGACTACTCGGAATCGCTGCTTGAGTTCATCACTCCCGCCCTGCCCAACCCGGCCGATACCCTGAGCAGCCTGGACAAGATCCACCGGTTTGCCTACACCAAGCTCGGCAGCGAATACCTGTGGAGCCCCTCGATGCCGTGCCCGTTGCCGGCCGAGGAAGACATTCCGATTGCCTACTACGGCACGTCCAATATCGGACAGCTCAAGTACGTGTACCGCAAGGGGCTGGCCCTGCGTTACGGCAAGACCATGCAATGCATCGCGGGCATCCACTACAACTTTTCCCTGCCGGAACAGCTATGGCCGTTGCTCAAGGAAACTGAAGGATTTGTCGGCACTGACCGCGACTATCAGTCCAACGCCTATATCGCGCTGATCCGCAATTTCCGTCGCTACAGCTGGCTGCTGATGTACCTGTTCGGGGCCTCGCCGGCGCTGGACGCGGGCTTCCTGCGCGGTCGCTCGCACCAGTTGGAAGTGCTCGACGCTGACACCCTGTACCTGCCCTACGCCACCAGCCTGCGCATGAGCGACCTGGGTTACCAGAGCAACGCCCAGGCCGGCCTCACGCCGTGCTACAACGACCTGGTCAGCTACACCGACAGCCTGCGTGAAGCGGTGGCAACGCCCTACGCGCCGTACGTAGAAGTCGGCACGCACAAGGACGGTGAATGGGTACAGCTCAACACCAACATCCTGCAAATCGAAAACGAGTACTACTCCAACATCCGCCCCAAGCGTGTGACCTACACCGGCGAGCGGCCGATCCAGGCGCTGATGGCACGTGGCATCCAATACATCGAAGTGCGCTGCCTGGACATCAACCCGTTCCTGCCGATGGGCATCGACCTGCCGGAGTCGCGTTTCCTCGACGCATTCCTGCTGTATTGCGCGCTGAACGACAGCCCGCTGTTCGCCAACAACGAATGTGGCAACGCAACCTCCAACTTCCTCAGCGTGGTCAAGGAAGGTCGCCGTCCGGGCCTGCAATTGCAACGTCAGGGGCAACCGGTGGACATGAAGGAATGGGCTGCCGAGCTGCTGGAGCAGATTGCACCGTTGGCCGCGTTGCTGGATGAGAGCCACGGCATCACCGAGCACAGCCAGGCGCTGGATGCTCAGTTGGCCAAGGTCAAGGACCCGTCCCTGACGCCGTCGGCCCAGGTGCTGGCGGCGATGGCCGAGCGTAAAGAGAGTTTTGCGCAGTTCTCCCTGCACCAGAGCCAGTTGCACGCTGAGCACTTTCGCAAAGAGCCGTTGCCGGCGGACGAGCAGGCGCGCTTTGAACAGCTGGCACGTACATCGCTGGCGCAACAGGCAGAGCTGGAGCAGAACGAAGTGGGCGACTTTGATGTGTTTGTCGGGTCGTACCAGGCGAGCATTCTGGCCATCAGCAACTAAATCCTTACGCAGCCCCCTGTGGGAACGGGCTTGCTCGCGAAGGCGGTGTATCAGTCAAACATGTATCGACTGACACCCCGCCTTCGCGCGCAAGCCCGCTGCCACAATTTTACCGAGGTGTGTCCGGTTACTCAGCAGTAGATGGCTTTTCCCACAGGTTAATCCCACCTTCCTGCGCAAACCGATCTATCTCCGCCAGCTCCTGCGCACTGAAGCTCAAGTTCTTCAACGCACCGACGTTTTCAATGATCTGCTCCGGCCGGCTCGCACCGATCAGCGCGCTAGTCACCCGTGGATCACGCAACGTCCAAGCCAACGCCAATTGCGCAAGGCTCTGACCACGACGCTGGGCGATTTCATTAAGCGCCCGCACATGAGCGATGTTTTCTTCGGACAGGTGCTTGGCCTGCAACGAACCACCGCCCGGGCGATTGACCCGCGCATCGGCCGGCACGCCGTTGAGGTACTTGTCAGTCAGCAAACCCTGGGCCAACGGCGTGAACGCGATCACCCCGGCGCCGAGTTCTTCGGTGGTGTCCAGCAGGTCTTTTTCGACCCAGCGGTTAAGCAGGTTGTAGGCTGGCTGGTGGATCAGCAGCGGCACTTTCCACTCTTTGAGCAGGGCCGCCATTTCGCGGGTTTTTACCCCGGAGTAGGAGGAAATACCGATGTACAACGCCTTGCCTTGTTGCACGGCGGTGGCGAGGGCGCTGGCGGTTTCTTCCAATGGGGTGTCGGCGTCAAAACGGTGGGAGTAGAAGATATCCACGTAGTCGACGCCCAGACGTTGCAGGCTCTGGTCGAGGCTGGCCAGCACGTATTTGCGCGAACCGCCGCCCTGGCCGTAGGGGCCAGGCCACATGTCCCAGCCGGCTTTGCTGGAAATGATCAGTTCATCGCGGTAGTGCTTAAAGTCTTCGCGCAGCAAACGGCCGAAGTTGATCTCGGCGCTGCCGTAGGGCGGGCCATAGTTGTTGGCCAGGTCGAAGTGGTTGATCCCCAGGTCGAACGCGGTGCGCAGCAGGGCGCGCTGGGTATCGATCGGGGTGCTGTCGCCAAAGTTGTGCCACAGCCCCAGGGACAGTGCAGGCAGCACCAATCCACTGCGGCCTACGCGGCGGTACGGAATAGATTCATAGCGGTTTTCGGCAGCAATGTAAGTCATCGAATCCTCTCTTGGACGTAGGCAAATAAGGCCTGGGAATAACGATATTCCCAGGTCTTTTAACCAGCTGAATCGCTTAAGTCTGCCCTTTCGTTTTACAGCAAAGTCCTGTGAGAGGGGTACGTTCCAATGGCGTAAATGCGCGGTCTGTCGCCTCAGCGCACCAAATGCAGGAACTGCAGGTGCCGCTCGTACTGGTCGAGAATGTCGTTGATGATCTGCTCCTTGGTGTAGCCGACCAGATCGTAGTCCTGGCTGCCCTCGCTCAAGTGCACTTCCGCCCGGTAGTAGCGACGGTTGTTGAGCTGCTTGGAACCCATTCCACCGCGTGCAAATGACGGCGTGAAATAGCCACGCATCTGCACCTGATAAACGAACGGATGCTCCTCGCCGTGGCCGATTTCCAGGCTGACGCTGTCGTTGGATGGATCAGGCTGGGTGACGATCCTGAGGCCTTTTTCGACGAACACCGCCGTCACCTCTTCAATCGCCGGGCGCACCGTGGTCTCAAGGAACCGATACACCTCATCCCTTGACGGGAAATGCACGGCCTGACTCAAGCGCTGGCGCCAGCCGCCTGTGCCCTTGCGTGAACCCGACACCGGCGCCAACGAATGCAATTGGGCGATCTGCTTTTGCGACTCCAGGTAGAACGCCTTGTGCAGCCCCCACATCATCAGCAGCAGAATCATCGAGAACGGTAACGAGGTCAGCACCACCGCGGATTTAAGCGAGTCGATGCTGCCGGCAAACAGCAAGGCACTGGTGACCAGCCCGGTCATCACGCCCCAGAACACCCGCAGCCATTTCGGCCCGTCTTCGTCAGCGTTGCCGCCCTTGGACGACAGTGTGGACAGCACCACAGTGCCGGAGTCGGCCGAGGTGACGAAGAACACAAAGCTGATAAACACCGTGACCGCAATAACCGTTTTGCTCCACGGGTAGGTTTCCAGCAGCAGGTAGAGGCTCATCGACGGATCATCGATGGCCGACTGACCGAGCGCGGCCATGCCGTGGTTGAGCACCTGGTCAATGGCGCTGTTGCCAAAGATCGACATCCACGCCAGGGTGAACCCCAGCGGGATCAGCAGCACGCCGAATACGAACTCACGAATGGTCCGGCCACGGGAAATCCGCGCGATAAACAGGCCCACGAACGGCGACCATGCAATCCACCAAGCCCAGTAGAACACCGTCCAACCGCCCAGCCAGTCGCTGGGTTTGTCGTAGGCATACACGTCGAAACTCTTGCTCGGCAAGGCGCCCAAATAGTCACCGATGTTCTGGATCAAGGTATTGAGCAAATGCTGGGTGGGCCCGGCGAACAACACGAACAGCAGCAGCGCACAGGCCAGCAGCATGTTGATGTCGGACATCACTCGCACGCCCTTGTCGACGCCGGCTACGGCGACCAAGATCGCGGCGCCCATCATCAGGGTGATCAAACCAACCTGGATCCACTGGGTATGGGCAAGGCCAAACAAGTAATCGAGCCCGGAATTGAGGTGCAACACCCCAAAGCCCATGTCAGCACCGAGACCAAACACCGTGGCGATGATGCCAAAACCATCCACCGCGTAACCGATAGGGCCGTTGATGCGCTTGCCTATCAGCGGATACAACGCCGAACGCAACGCCAGCGGCAAGTTATGCCGGTAGGCGAAATACGCCAAGGCCATACCAACAAAGGCGAACACGCCCCAGCCGTGCAGGCCCCAGTGCAGAAACAGCACCTGCATGGCCTGGCGCGCGGCATCGGCGCTCATCGGCTCGCCCTGGGGCGGTTGCACCAAGTGCGTCAGCGGCTCGGACACGCAGAAGAAAAACAACGTGATGCTGATCCCGGCGGCGAACAGCATGCCGGCCCAGGACAGGTAACTGAATTCGGGCTCGTCGTGGTCGGCACCGAGTTTTATCTTGCCGTAGCCCGATAATGCGGTGACCACCACGAAGAGCAGATACAGGGTCATCGCCAGCATGTAGTACCAGCCGACCGTGTTGGCCGCCCAGTTTTGCGCGGCCAGCAGCCAAGCGCCGGCCTGTTGCGGGATAGCAATGACCGTGATGCCAAACAGCAGGATGAAGCTGGCGGCAAAGTAGAAGACCGGCGCATTCATGCGCACCAGGCCGCTTGCGGGGGTGGACGATGCACTCATGAACGATGCACCCCGACGATGAGCGATGTGGCTGTAAATAACGGACTCAGCAAAGGTAAGCCTCCTGTTGTGAGCGGGCAGCGAACCACCGGGTTTAACTTGAACGAGCATTCAAGTTAAACATGGATAGGCGGTCTGGGACTAATTGCAGGGCCGAGCGGCAGACAACTCCTACACTAGCTCAGGGAAAGGTATGACGGGCTGAGATGACAAAACGTTCAGCACATAGCCCGAGGAAAAAACAGAAAACTCCAAGCAATATGTGCCGCCTGTCAGCGCGCAAGCTCAACACAATCGAATGATTCCTGACGCCCCCGAAAGGTCATTCAACTATGCCTGCAACGCCGACAAGCCGATTACTGGCGATCACCGAACACACGCCGACCCATTTTGACCTCGTCAAACACCAACTGCCTGGTTGCGGTACAGGTGGTGGGCCAGACGATGGTGAATCACCGCCAGGATGCCGGGGTAGCACAGCAGCACTTCATCGACGCTGCGGGCGGCCGGGTAGACGTGGTAGGCGGCGAGCACATTAGTGTCCAACAGGCTGCGCAGGGACGGCAATTCGCCCCGCCATGTTTGCCACTCAAGCGGCCATTGCGGGTTCGCCACTGGTCACGGGCGCCGCGCAGTTGACTGACGATGGTCTGTAATTGCCAATGACTGGCGCGCTCGCTCAACGTCGTCACGCCTGAAAATGGGGAGGCGAAGTAACAAGCTTCAAGCGACAAGCTGCAAGTTGAG
Source organism: Pseudomonas sp. EA_15y_Pfl1_P101 (assembly GCF_963970835.1). Classification (NCBI taxonomy): domain Bacteria; kingdom Pseudomonadati; phylum Pseudomonadota; class Gammaproteobacteria; order Pseudomonadales; family Pseudomonadaceae; genus Pseudomonas; species Pseudomonas sp. EA_15y_Pfl1_P101. The sequence continues at coordinate 171,360 of NZ_CAXAPA010000010.1, forward strand.
CGCGATCAACTTGCAGCTTGTCGCTGATGACTTGCCGCTGAAGGGGCCACCACTCTACGTCATGCGGAGCAGCACCTTAATAACCAATTATGCCGAGCAAATAACCAAACCGGTTGCCCGATGAAAAGTGCCTGCCTATAGTCGCCCCATACTCATCAACCGTGCGTAGCCATGATCAAACAACAGCTCGACCGTTTTAACCGCCTGGAATTGCTGGGCGGCGCCACTGCCCTGGAAAAACTCGAGCGGCTGTCGGCCTGGCTGGGCAGGGATGTGTACGTCAAGCGCGACGACACCACGCCGCTGGCCATGGGCGGCAACAAGCTGCGCAAACTTGAATACCTGGCCGCCGATGCCATCGCCCAAGGCGCCGATACCCTGGTGACCGCCGGCGCTATCCAGTCCAACCACGTACGCCAGACCGCTGCGCTGGCCGCCAAGCTGGGCCTGGGCTGCGTGGCCTTGCTGGAAAACCCTACCGGTAACGACGACCCCAACTACCTGGGCAACGGCAACCGCCTGCTGCTGGACCTGTTCGACACCAAAGTAGAGTTGGTGGAAAACCTCGACAACGTCGACGACCAGCTCAATGCCCTCGCCGACCGCCTGCGCAGCAGCGGCAAGAAGCCGTACCTGGTGCCTATCGGCGGCTCCAATGCCCTGGGCGCCCTGGGTTATGTACGCGCCGGGCTTGAGCTGGCCGCGCAGATCGAAGACAGCGGCATCGAATTTGCCGCCGTGGTGCTGGCCTCCGGCAGTGCGGGGACCCACAGCGGCCTCGCCCTGGCCTTGAGCGAAGTGCTGCCAGACCTGCCCGTAATTGGCGTCACCGTGTCGCGTACCGACGAAGCCCAGCGCCCGAAAGTGCAGGACCTGGCCGAACGTACCGCGCAGTTGCTGGGTGTGGATATCCCGCAAGCGTTCAAGGTGATCCTGTGGGACGAATACTTCGGGCCGCGCTATGGCGAACCGAACGCCGGCACCCTTTCTGCGGTCAAGCTATTGGCGAGTCAGGAAGGCCTGTTGCTGGACCCGGTCTACACTGGCAAGGCCATGGCCGGTTTGCTGGATGGCATCGGGCGTCAGCGCTTTGAGGACGGGCCGATCATTTTCCTGCATACCGGCGGGGCACCGGCATTGTTCGCCTATGGTGGCGCATTTAATTGAATGCACACGGATCAAAATAGGGGAGCGGGCTTGCTCGCGAAAGCGGTGTGTCAGTCACCGGATTGGTGAAAGATAGGCCGCATTCGCGAACAAGCCCGCTCCCACATTGGATCTACGGCGTATTCGAAAAACGCATATAAAATTTAATTAATATTATTTTCAAGTCTTAAAAACCCGCTTTATAGTCGCGCCGTAGGCGAAGACGCGCTACGCGCTTTAAGGCAGGATACGACTACCGCGTCACCTGCTTCGCTCAACATAAAAACACAGGGGCTCTTCATGACTATTTCTGTATTCCGTCGCACGTTGCTGGTCGGCACTTTGGGCCTGGCACTCGGGGCTGGCCTGATGGGCCAGGCAATTGCCGGCGAGCAGTTGGACAACATCAAGAAAGCCGGCGTCATCAACGTCGGTCTGGAAGGCACTTACCCACCCTTCAGCTTTGTCGGGGAAGACGGCAAGCTCGCGGGTTTTGAAGTCGAGTTTTCCGAAGCGCTGGCCAAGGAGCTGGGCGTGAAGGTCAAACTGCAGGCCACCAAGTGGGACGGTATCCTGGCCGCACTGGAATCCAAGCGACTGGACGCGGTGATCAACCAAGTCACCATTTCCGAAGAGCGCAAAAAGAAGTACGACTTTTCTGAGCCCTACACCGTTTCCGGGATTCAGGCGTTGGTACTGAAGAAGAACGAAGACAAACTCAATATCAAATCTGCTGCCGACCTGGCCGGTAAAAAGGTCGGGGTGGGCCTGGGCACCAACTACGAGGAGTGGGTGAAAGCCAACGTCAAGAACGCTGATATCCGCACCTACGAAGATGACCCAACCAAGTTCCAGGACCTGCGCATCGGCCGTATCGACGCCATCCTGATCGACCGCCTGGCGGCACTGGAATACGCCAAAAAAGCCCCGGACACCGCCGCTGCCGGTGACGCATTTTCTCGTCAAGAAGCAGGCGTAGCCCTGCGTAAAGGCGAGCCTGAGTTGCTGGCCGCGGTCAACAAGGCCATCGAAAAACTGCGCGCAGACGGCACGTTGAAAAAACTCTCCGAGAAGTACTTCAACGCTGACGTTACCCAATAATGGAAGAAAAGTTTCAATTGATCCTGAATTCCACGCCCTTCTTGATGCAGGGCGTGTACTTCACCGTGATCTTGAGCCTGGGCGGTTTGTTTTTCGGCTTTGTGCTGGGCTTCGGCCTGGCCTTGATGCGTTTGTCGCGCTTCAAGACGCTGAGTTGGATCGCCCGCATCTACGTGTCGTTCTTTCGCGGTACGCCGTTGCTGGTGCAGCTGTTCATGATGTATTACGGCTTGCCGCAAGTGGGTATCGAACTCGACCCGATTCCCGCCGCGCTGATCGGCCTCTCATTGAACATGGCAGCGTATATCTGTGAAACCTTGCGCGCCGCCATCAGCTCTATCGAGCGTGGCCAGTGGGAAGCCGCTGCCAGTATCGGCATGACCCGTGTGCAAACCCTGCGTCGGGCGATCCTGCCGCAGGCGATGCGTACGGCATTGCCACCGCTGGGTAACAGCTTTACATCGCTGGTGAAGGACACCTCGCTGGCAGCGACCATCCAAGTGCCCGAGCTGCTGCGCCAGGCGCAGTTGGTGTCCGCGCGCACGTTCGAGATTTTCGCGATGTACCTGTCGGCCGCCCTGATCTACTGGGTGCTGGTCAGCATCCTGGCGTATTTCCAAAATCGTCTGGAAGCCCGGGTCAACCGGCATGACCTGGAGTCCTGAAGCATGATCGTGGTTGAAAAACTGACCAAACAATTCAACAGTCAGGTGGTGCTCAACGGCATCGACCTTGAGGTCAAGGAAGGCGAAGTCATCGCCATTATCGGCCCCAGCGGTTCCGGCAAGACCACCTTCCTGCGCTGCCTGAACTTCCTCGAGCAGCCCACCAGTGGCCGCATCAAGGTAGGCGACATCGAAATCGACACCAGCAGGCCGATCAACCAGCAACAAAGCCTGGTGCGGCGCCTGCGCCAGCACGTGGGGTTTGTATTCCAGAGCTTCAACCTGTTCCCGCACCGCACTGCGCTGGAAAACGTCATCGAAGGCCCCACCGTGGTCAAGAAGATGCCGCGCGAAGCCGCTGACGCCCTGGGGCGCAAACTGCTGGCCAAGGTGGGCCTGGCAGGTAAGGAAGATGTCTACCCACGGCGCTTGTCCGGTGGCCAGCAACAGCGCGTGGCGATTGCCCGTGCACTGGCCATGGAGCCGGAGGTGATTCTGTTTGACGAACCCACCTCGGCGCTGGACCCGGAGCTGGTGGGCGAAGTGCTGGCGACCATTCGCAGCCTTGCCGAAGAAAACCGCACCATGGTTATCGTCACCCACGAGATGAGCTTTGCCCGTGACGTGGCCAACCGGGTGATCTTCTTCGACAAGGGCGTGATCGTGGAACAAGGCGAATCCAAGGCACTGTTTGCCAACCCCAAGGAAGAACGCACCCGGCAGTTTTTGAGCAAATTCCTGGCTCACTGACACACTTATGTGGGTGCTGGCTTGCCAGCTCCCACATAAGCGCGCTCCTACAGGAAATCGCCATTCCACGCCGTAAAACACCCCGCCACACGGGACTATAAATCCCCCTCCCAGTCAGACCCTTCTGAATATCACAAAACCCACCGTTTAGCCTTTTGCCGCCATTGACGCCCCTTGGCCAACCCTCTTATCTAGCGCTCAGAGGATTGGATCCTATCCCGGCTGTTTTCTGAATCGTTCATTTCGGTCATCCCGCGCACCCGCGCCAAAGGTCCGGAACGATTGCTGCTGGCTGTATCAAGGAGATTATTTATGACGCCCCCACTGCTCACTGCACCGACACTGCCCCAGGCCATCGGCAATGGCATCAATGCCCTCGCCGCCACACACCTGCAGGTCGACATTGCGCCGTATCCCGGCATGGATGAAGGCGACCTGATCGAGCTGTTCTGGAACAACTGCTTTGCCGCGTCACGGCGGGTGACCGCGTGCAAGGTCGGCGCATTCATCCACCTGCGGGTGCCGGAAAGTTTCGTGCTGGATGGACCGGCGCAGGTCCATTACCAGGTCATGCAGATCGGCCATGGCCCTGCGCGCTCCGCCGAAACGCGGGTGCGCGTAAAGACCCACTACCCTGGCGGCGAACCCTCGCCCCTGTACCACGACGAAAACCACAACCTCGCCCCCGTGGGCCTGCCCGAGACCATCCGCCGCTGCGGCGTCAACGCCAGCCAGGTACGGCGCGGTATCCCTCTGACCATCGAGCCGTACCTGAACATGACCACCGGCGATGCCATCACCCTGCGCTGGGGCGATGTGCGCCTGGACCTGCCGAAGATCCAGGCCAGGGAAATCGGCCAGGCGGTGCAGGTGTGGGTGCCTTCGACGGTGATTGTCGAAGCCGGCGACGACTGCCGGCTGGAGGTGACCTATTGCATTCTGGATCGCGTCGGCAACAACTCACGCTGGGCACCCGCCCGCACTTTACGCATTGCCGCCGAGGCGCCAACCCACCCGGTCGGGACTGCGCTGATCTATCGTCCCCGCCCTCTCGGGTCGCCCTGCGAACCAGGGTGAAAGACCTTCTATACATATTCCCAAACGTTAGTTTATTTAAATATTTAATGCGCTTAGGGTATATGCACCGGACCACCGGACATCTCTGAATTTTCTGTTTTTATTTCATTGAATGCGAGGTCGGTATGGTCAGGTTTACCCCGGTGCGCAACGTCAGGGCATTACGTGCAGCCAAGGAGCGGCGCTGATGTCTAACTTGGCTCTAACAACTCCCCAGAGTGATCTGGACGTAGCTCCCCTGCTGTTGCCGGCCGCTGTGCTGCGCAACGATGCAGAGGCGTTGAACGCTGCACAGGAGCTGGCTCAGGCTGCGCGCCCGCAAGCCGCCAAGCGCGACAGGCAACGCCAGCTGCCGTGGGCGCAGATTGAGCAGTTCACCCGCAGTGGGCTGGGCAGTATTTCCATTCCCCGTGAATACGGCGGCCCGCAGGTGTCTTTTGTCACCCTGGCCGACGTGTTCGCGATCATCAGCGCGGCAGACCCGGCCCTCGGGCAGATCCCGCAGAACCATTTCGGCATCCTGCACCTGTTACAGGGTGCGGCCACCGAGCGCCAGAAAAAGCAGCTGTTCCAAAGCGTTCTCGACGGTTGGCGCATCGGCAATGGCGGCCCGGAACGCGGGACCAAGAACACCCTGGAGCTCAAGACGCGCATCACCGCCAAGGGTGACGGTTACGTGATCAGCGGCCAGAAGTTCTATTCCACCGGCGCGCTGTTTGCGCATTGGGTTGCGGTCAAAGCGCTGAACGATGACGGCAGGCAGGTCATGGCGTTCGTGCGCCGTGGCACTGAAGGGCTACGCATTGTCGATGACTGGTCGGGCTTCGGCCAACGCACTACCGCCAGTGGCACGGTGCTGCTGGACCAAGTGCCGGTGGACGCCGAACGGGTCGTGGAAAACTGGCGCATCGGCGAAACCCCGAATATCCAGGGCGCCGTCTCCCAACTGATTCAGGCCGCCATCGACGCCGGCATTGCGCGCGGCGCGCTTGAGGACACCATCGCCTTCGTTCGTGAACGCTCGCGTCCCTGGATCGATGCCAAGGTCGAACGCGCCAGTGATGACCTGTATGTGATCGCCGAGATCGGCAAGCTCAAGATCGAACTGCACGCCGCCGAAGCCCTGCTGCGCAAGGCCGGTCAGGTGCTGGACCAGGTCAGCGCTGCGCCGATCACCGCTCAGTCAGCCGCGCGTGCGTCGATTGCCGTGGCCGAGGCGAAAGTGCTGACCACCGAAGTGTCGTTGCTGGTCAGCGAAAAGCTCTTCGAACTGGCCGGCAGCCGCGCCACCCTTGCCGAGTTCAACCTCGACCGCCACTGGCGCAACGCGCGGGTGCACACCCTGCACGACCCGGTGCGCTGGAAGTACCACGCGGTGGGCGCTTATAGACTGAACGGCACGTTGCCGGCTCGACATTCCTGGATCTGACTGACCAGAACACTTTTTTACGAGCGTCTGGAGAAACCCATGACTTTTCCCCCTAACGTCGCGGTCATTACCAGCGACGAACACGCCCTGATTGTCGCCAGCGACCTGGCTGAAGACTTGCGCCGCGACAGCGCCCAGCGCGACCGCGAGCGTCGCCTGCCCCTGCCCGAGCTGGACGTGTTTTCCCGCTCCGGCCTGTGGGGTATCAGCGTGCCGAAGGCATACGGCGGCGCAGGCGTGTCCAACGTCACCCTGGCCAAGGTGATTGGGCTGATCGCCCAGGCTGACGCCTCGCTGGGCCAGATCCCGCAGAACCATTTCTACGCACTGGAAGTGCTGCGCGTAAACGGCAGCCCTGCGCAGCAAAAGCGTCTGTACGCCGAAGTCCTTTGCGGTCAGCGCTTCGGCAACGCCCTGGCGGAACTGGGCACCAAGACCGCCCATGACCGCGTCACGGCCATCACCCGCGACGGCGACGGCTTGCGTATCAGCGGCCGCAAGTTCTATTCCACCGGTGCGATCTACGCCCAGCGCATCCCCACGTCAGTGGTGGATGAACAGGGCGTGCAGCAACTCGCCTTTGTCCCGCGCGACAGCGACGGCCTGACGGTCATCGACGACTGGAGCGGCTTCGGCCAACGCACCACCGGCAGCGGTTCGGTGGTGTTCGACAAGGTGTGGGTTGCCGCTCATGACGTGATCGCGTTTCAAAGCGCCTTCGAACGCCCGACCACCGTCGGCCCGCTGGCGCAGATCCTCCATGCGGCCATCGACACCGGCATTGCCCGCGCAGCCTTTGAAGATGCGCTGCACTTCGTGCGCACCAAGACCCGCCCGTGGATCGATTCCGGCAGCGACAAGGCGACTGAAGACCCGCTGACCCTGAAAAGCTTCGGCCACCTGAGCATCCGCCTGCACGCCACCGAGGCGCTGTTGGAACGCGCAGGGGAATTTCTCGACCGCGCCCAGGCCGACGGCAACGCCGAGACCGTTGCTGCCGCCTCGATTGCCATCGCCGAAGTGCGTGCCTTGAGCACCGAAATTGCCCTCGCCGCCGCCAGCACGCTGTTTGAACTGGCCGGCAGCCAGGCCACCCTGGCCGAGCACGGCCTTGACCGCCACTGGCGCAACGCCCGCGTGCACACCCTGCACGACCCGGTGCGCTGGAAGTACCACGCGGTGGGCAATTACTACCTCAACAATGAAAACCCGCCACTGCGGGGGACCCTTTGATGGCGAAGAAGAAAATCCTGCTCAATGCCTTCAACATGAACTGCATCGGGCACATCAACCACGGCCTGTGGACCCATCCACGGGACACGTCCACCCAATACAAAACCATCGAGTACTGGACCGACCTGGCGCAAACCCTGGAGCGTGGGCTGTTCGACGGCCTGTTCATTGCCGATATCGTCGGCGTGTACGACGTGTACCAGCACTCGATTGACGTGCCGCTCAAGGAGTCGATCCAACTGCCGGTGAATGACCCGTTGCTGCTGGTCTCGGCCATGGCCGCCGTCACAAAAAACCTCGGCTTCGGCCTCACCGCCAATCTCACCTATGAGCCGCCGTATCTGTTTGCGCGGCGCATGTCCACGCTCGACCACCTGAGCCGTGGCCGGGTCGGTTGGAACATCGTCACCGGCTACCTCGACAGCGCCGCCAAGGCCATGGGGCTTACCGAGCAGGTCGAGCATGACCGCCGTTATGACCAAGCCGATGAATACCTGGAGGTGCTCTACAAACTCTGGGAAGGCAGTTGGGAAGACGACGCAGTGATCAACGATCCACAAGCGCGGGTTTATGCGCAGCCGGGCAAGGTGCACAAGGTCGAGTATCACGGTGAGTTCTATCAGGTGGAGGGTTATCACCTGTGCGAACCGTCGCCGCAACGTACGCCGGTGCTGTTTCAGGCGGGCAGTTCGGACCGGGGCCTGCTGTTCGCCGGGCGTCATGCCGAATGCGTGTTCATCAGCGGGCAGAACAAGACCGCGACCAAAATCCAGGTGGACAAGGTGCGCGCCAGCGCCGTGGAAGCCGGGCGCAACCCGGATGACATCAAGGTGTTCATGGGCCTCAACGTGATCGTTGGCGCCACTGAAGCGCTGGCCTGGGCCAAGCACGCCGAATACCTGAGCTACGCCAGCGCGGAGGCCGGCGTGGCGCATTTCTCGGCGTCCACCGCGATCGACTTCGCTCAGTACGAACTGGACGAGCCTATCCAGTACGTGAAGAGCAACGCGATCCAATCGGCCACCAAGAACCTGCAGAACAACGACTGGACCCGGCGCAAATTGCTCGAGCAACACGCCCTGGGCGGGCGCTATATCACGTTGGTGGGCTCGTCTGAGCAAGTTGCTGATGAGCTGGAGTCGTGGATCAGCGAGACCGGCCTGGATGGCTTCAACCTGACGCGCATTGTTACGCCGGAAAGCTATGTGGACTTCATTGATCTGGTGGTGCCGCAGTTGCAACGCCGTGGCTCGTACAAGACTGCTTATGGCACCGGAACGCTGCGCGAAAAGATCTTCCATGGCAGCGCCCGGTTACCCGAACAGCACGCCGGCTCCACCTACCGACACTGAACCAAAACTGTGGGAGCTGGCTTGCCTGCGATAGCGGTAGGTCAGCGAATACAAATGTGGCTGAAAGACCGCCATCGCAGGCAAGCCAGCTCCCACAGTTGACCGAGTTGTTAATGAATACACCTGATGACTGGAAATCGACCATGAAAAAAACACTGCTCTCCCACCCAGTCAAAGCACTGGCCCTGGCCTTCGGTTTGTTCAGCTCTGCAGTGTTCGCTGCCGATGCGCCGTTGAAAATCGGCACCACCGCCGCCTTCGCCATTCCCCTGGAAGCCGCGGTCGCCGAAGCCGACAAACAAGGCCTGAAGGTCAAGCTGGTGGAGTTCACCGACTGGATCGCGCCCAACGTCAGCCTGGCCGCCGGTGATATCGACGTGAACTACTTCCAGCACATCCCGTTCCTGGAAAACGCCAAGGCCGCCGCCGGCTTTGACCTCGTGCCGTACGCGCCGGGCATCATCAACAACGTCGGGCTGTATTCGAAAAAATACAAAAGCATCAACGACTTGCCCCAGGGCGCCAGCGTGGCGATTGCCAACGACCCGATCAACAGCGGTCGCGGCCTGCAATTGCTGGCCAAGGCTGGCCTGATCACCCTCAAGCCGGGCTTGGGCTACAAGGCCACCGAAGAAGACATTGTGACCAACCCAAAAAAGATCAAGATCCTGCAAGTCGAGGCCGTACAACTGGTGCGCGCTTATGACGATGCAGACTTGGTGCAGGGCTACCCGGCCTATATCCGCCTGTCCAAAACCTTCGATGCTGAGTCGGCGCTGCTGTTCGACGGCCTCGACCACCCGGAATACGTGATCCAGTTCGTGATCCAGCCGAAAAGCAAAGCCGACCCACGGGTGATCAAGTTCGTCGATATCTACCAGCACTCGCCCGTGGTGCGCGCTGCGTTGGATAAATCCCTCGGCAAGCTCTACCAAGTCGGCTGGGAAGATAAAAAATGACCGCCGCCGATGCGCAACTGCGCGACCTCAGCTCAGCGCCCAGGGACGCCGAACAGACAGAACTGCATGCGGACCTGAACCGCGCTCATGTGCGTTTTATCAACCTGGGCAAGACCTATGACGGCACTGTGCACGCCTTGCAAGGCATCGACCTGGCGATACAGCGTGGTGAAGTGTTCGGCATTATCGGCCGCAGCGGCGCCGGCAAGTCGTCGCTGATCCGCACTATCAACCGCCTGGAGCAACCGAGCAGCGGACGGGTGCTGATCGATCAGGTGGACATTGGCGAATTTGACGAAGACCGCATGGTGGCGCTGCGTCGGCGTATTGGCATGATCTTCCAGCACTTCAATTTGATGTCGGCCAAGACCGTGTGGCAAAACGTCGAATTGCCACTGAAAGTCGCCGGAGTGCCCAAGCCCCAGCGTGAGCAGAAGGTGTGCGAGCTGTTGGAATTGGTCGGCTTGCAGGACAAGCACAAAGCCTACCCGGCGCAGCTTTCCGGCGGGCAAAAACAGCGCGTGGGCATCGCTCGTTCGCTGGTACACGACCCAGAGATTTTGCTCTGCGACGAAGCCACCTCGGCCCTCGACCCGGAGACCACCCAGTCGATCCTCGGCCTGCTGCGCGAGATCAATCGGCGCCTGGGCCTGACCATTGTGTTGATTACCCACGAGATGGCAGTGATCCGCGAAATCTGCGACCGCGTGGTGGTGTTGGAACACGGACGAATCGTCGAACAAGGCCCGGTGTGGCAAGTGTTTGGCAACCCGCAACATGACGTCAGCACAACCCTGCTGGCACCGCTGCAACATGGGCTGCCGGACGAGTTGCAAAGCCGTTTGCAGGCCACACCGCAATCCACCGATGCCGCTGTGGTGCTGCGCTTGCAGTTTACCGGCAGCGATAGCGACGCGCCGGACCTAGCCGCGTTGTTCAGCGCGCTTGGCGCGCGTGTACGCCTGCTACAAGGCGGCGTGGAACGTATCCAGGGCCACGCCCTGGGGCAACTGCTGCTGGCGGTGAGTGGCTCGGCCCACAGTGCCGAAGAGCTGCGTAAACGCGCCGGGAATTGGGCACAACAGGTGGAGGTGCTGGGCTATGTGGTTTGAACGTTTAGTACAGGGTGCCATCGACACCTTGTTGATGGTCGGCGTGTCGTCGCTGATCGCCTTGCTGGTGGGAATTCCACTGGCGGTGTTCCTGGTCACCAGCGACAAAGGCGGCATTTACCAGGCGCCTGCGCTCAACCGCATGCTGGGGGCGTTCGTCAATCTGTTCCGCTCCATACCCTTTCTAATCCTGATGGTGGCGCTGATCCCATTCACCCGGCTGATCGTCGGCACCACCTATGGCGTCTGGGCGGCGGTCGTGCCATTGACCATCGCCGCCACGCCGTTTTTTGCACGGATTGCCGAGGTGAGCTTGCGCGAAGTCGACCACGGCTTGGTCGAAGCCGCGCAAGCCATGGGCTGCCGACGCTGGCACATCATCTGGCACGTGCTGTTGCCGGAAGCGTTGCCGGGGATTGTCGGCGGGTTCACCATCACCTTGGTGACCATGATCAACTCGTCCGCCATGGCCGGGGCGATTGGCGCCGGCGGTTTGGGTGACATCGCCTACCGCTACGGTTATCAGCGCTTTGATACGCAGATCATGCTGACGGTGATCGTGCTGCTGGTGATTCTGGTGGCAGTGATCCAGTTGGGTGGGGATCGGTTGGCGCGGGTGTTGAACAAGCGGTGAGGTATAGTCGGGCCCTCTCAGTACCCGGTATTCCCCGTCATGACCCTCAAGCCCGACGACCTCGACCAGATCACCGCCACCACCCTCGGCCACTACAACACAGTGGCCGAGGACTTCCGCGAAGGCACCCGCGATCACGATGTGAGCCAGAACATCGACGCGCTGCTGCGGCATATCCAGGGCTGCGCGCCGTTTACCGTGCTGGATTTCGGCTGTGGGCCGGGGCGCGATTTGCAGACGTTTACGCGCATGGGGCATATCGCCGTGGGGCTCGATGGTTCGGAGCGGTTTGCGCAGATGGCGCGCGAAGACAGTGGTTGTGAAGTGTTGCAGCAGGACTTCCTGAAACTGGACCTACCTGCCGAGCGCTTTGACGGGATTTTTGCCAATGCCGTGCTGTTTCATATTCCCAAGCAGGAATTGCCGCGTGTGCTGGAGCAGCTGCATGGGGCGTTGAAACCAGGTGGCGTCTTGTTCAGCTCCAATCCACGCGGTGAGAACCTGGAAGGCTGGAATGGGCCGCGGTATGGGTCTTATCACGACCTGGCGGCGTGGCAGGCGCTGTTGGCGGGGGCGGGGTTTATGGAGCTGGAGCATTACTACCGGCCTGCTGGTTTACCGAGGGAGCAGCAGCCTTGGTTGGCGAGTGTGTGGAGAAAGAACTAGGTCTGTGTTGCCTGCGCTGGCCTCATCGCAGGCAAGCTACACAGTTGGAATGCATTTCCCTGTGGGAGCCGGGCTTGCCCGCGATAGCGGTTTGGCAGGGTGAGCTAATCGACCTGATACACCACCGATTTCTCACCCACAACCAGCGCAGTCACACTACGCCCCGGATATCCCTCTCTCGGTTCAGCAGCAAAATTCGCCACCAACCGCGTCCCATCGGCAAACGTGGTCTCCTGCACCAAACGATCCGCTGTCAGCCACCGAAACCCGGTCATTGCCTGGGTCGCCAGGCGCTGATGCAGCGGCCGGAAAAAACGATCCTGGCGCTGGATCAACGGCAATCGCTGGCTGACCGTCGAAGCGCTCAAGTGATACAGCGGCGGCACGTTGTAGAGCAGTTGGGTCAACTCATTCTCGGCCCGCACATTGCTCAGCTTCAGGCTGTCAAACAGCCAATGATGGGTGGTGATCACCGAGCCGTGGAACACCGCCTGGTACAGCGGCAGGCGCATGTCCGGCTCGAAATACACCGTGCGAAAGGGTTCTTTCAACGGCACCGATTTGAAAAACACTGTCGGTTGTTCCGGCGGGTACCAGTTGCCCACGTAGTAGGGCGATTGCTTGTCTTTGGTCATGGCCTGGTCGCCCCAACCGATCACAGGCGTCTGCATGCCATGGGCGAACAGGATGCCCTGGGCGGTGATGGCATTGCCGTCTTCAGAACCGGCGGGCAACTTGAGTGCAGTATTCAGCCAACGGGAGGCGTCGATGTTGCCTTGCGCGTTTTGCGCCTGGGTCATTGGAGCGCCGTCACGGTAGCTGTCGAAGACCATGCTGGTAGCGTAGGCATCGAGGAACCATGCGTTGAAGCCCGCCTTGGTTTGAACGGCCTTTACTCGTGCTTCCAATAAGGACCGCACGCAGCGCGGGTCGGTGTAGTGACCGGATTGCTGGAAGCCGGTCTTGAGCTTGCCGCCCTTCAACACAATTGCGCAGTCGCGATAGGCCTTGCTGCCCAGGTGGGCGGTGGTCCAATCGGGGTTTTCCGTGGCGGCCAGGGCCGTTTCATAGGAGTCATAGGGCGCCATCAGGTAGCCGGCGTCGACACCGGCGCGGATCGACTCAGGGTGCCACAGGCCGCCTTCCCAGCCTTCGCCCAGGGTCAGCAGCAAGCGTGGGAGCCCTGAGTCGCGCAGCGACTGGATCGCTGTGCTGCCCCAGGTTGCAGGGGTATCACTCAAGGCCCCGGCAAAGTCCACCGCCAACTCGCTGCGCAGCTCGCCGTAGCGCGCCGCGAGCCGTGTCATATCGGGCTCTGCAATCTGCCAACTCTGTCGGGCCTTTTTGTTGATCGCCGCGTTCAGCCCCCGAAGCAGCACTGTCTGCTCGTAACGATTCAACGCCGTGCCCTGGGCCAGGACCTTCGTGGCTTCCTTGTCCAACAAGCCCTTGAGTTCATGACCGCGCAAGCGCTTGAGCAATAAAGGCCAGTGGCGTACATCCTCCGGGGCCAGCAGATCGTTGCCCCACAGGTAGACGTGGCTGGCGCCCAGCAACTTGTCGGCCTCAGGCGTCTGCCGCAGTTTGTCCGCCAACGGCTCATACCGGCCCTGCTCCACCAGCCATTGGCGATAACGCTTGGCCCCGGCCAATGGGTCGGCAGCGCCTAGGTGCAACAGCAGGGTCATCGGCTTAGACGGCTCGAGCGAAGTGAATTCATGGGCCAATGAGAGGGCCATGCCTTCCTGCCAGCGCAGGCGGTTGTTATAGGGGTTGGTCAGCAACCAGTTGAGGGTAAACGTGCCGTGATCGACACCCCACAACGGCAGGCTCAGATCCTGGGTGGTGTTGATGACGCCCTGCTCGAGTAGAAAGGCCTTCCAAACGGCGTTGCCGGCAGGCACGTAATGCCCTTCGGCCAAGGGCCAGATCAGGCCTTGGCCAATCGCTTCGGCGGGTTGGTTCAGCAGCGCCAGCTCACCTGGTTCGCGAGCGGTGACGGTCAGGGTCAGGTCACGCTGTTCAAGGCGCGCAACCAGGCGATACGCGCCGCCGTCCCATTGCCAGCTGGCTTGCTTAGCATTGCCCTGCACATCGCTGACGGTGTGCGCTGGAGTGCCGCTGGAGGCCTGCACCGAGGTTTCACCCACCGGGGTGACGCGCAACGCCAGCGTGGCGGGGTCGATTTCGACCCGCCACAGGCTATTTTCCAGTACGGTGCCCGCAAGCGTCAGGGGCGAAAGCAGGAGGGTACAAACCAGCAGAAAACAGCGCATGACACAGACCGTCCAATCGAAACCAGGCCCGGAGAGTAATGCAATTACCGCCAGGCAAATGTCTCGAAAGTGTTTCCAGGAACCTTCCCACACCTATGCAGGAAGGCAACGAAAGTCAGCCGTTCTCCTGTTTCGGCTCGCGAATCTTGTACCAGGCCACATACAGCGCCGGCAGGAACAACAGCGTCAGCAACGTGGCGATGATAATCCCACCAATCATCGCGTACGCCATCGGCCCCCAGAATACTTCCCGCGCAATCGGGATCATGCCCAGGCTCGCCGCCGCCGCCGTGAGCAGGATCGGCCGACGCCGGTGCTCGGTGGCTTCCACTACCGCATCCCACGGCGTATAGCCGGCCACCTCGTATTCATGGATTTGCGTCACCAGGATCACCGAGTTGCGGATGATGATGCCGATCAACGCCAAAATACCCAGGATTGCCACAAAGCCCATGGGCGTGCCTGTGGGAATCAGCGCCAGCACCACGCCGATCAGCCCCAGCGGCGCAACACTCGCCACCAGAAACATCTTCTGCACACTGTGCAGCTGGATCATCAGGAAGGTCGCCATAAGGAACAACATCAGCGGCACCACGCTGGCAATCGGGCCCTGGGCCTTGCCGCTTTCCTCCACGGTGCCGCCGGTGGCGACCTTGTAACCCGCCGGCAAACCGGCGCTGAACGTGTCGATTTCCGGCTTGAGCTGCTTCACCAGGTCCGTCGGCTGCATCTCATCGCGCACCGAGGCCTTGATGGTGATGGTCGGCTTACGGTCGCGACGCCACACCAGCGGCTGCTCCAACTCATAGCGTACGGTGGCAAAGGCCAGCAGCGGAATCGAGGTGCCGTTGGGCGTGACGATCTGCAGGTTCTGCAAGGTTTCCGGCGTGCCGCGCTCGGCGTCTTCGGCGCGGCCAACCACGTTGATCAGGTAGATATCATCGTGCACCTGGGTCACCGAGGCGCCGCTGACCACGCTGTTCATCAATTGCGCCACGTCTTCCGACGACAGCCCCAGTTGCCGCGCCTTGTCCTGGGCAATGTCGATGCGCAGCACTTTGCCCGGCTCGTTCCAGTCGTAGATGATCTCGCCCAGGTGGGTGTTCTTATCCAACAACGTCGCCAGTTCGATGGCGTGTTTGCGCACTTGGTCGGTGTCTTTGCCCGACACACGATACTGAATCGGGCGCCCCACCGGCGGGCCCATTTCCAGCGGCTGCACATAGCTGCCAATGCCGACAAAGTCATCGCGCAGGCGCTTTTGCAGACGCTGGATCAACTCGCCGCGCTCCTCCAGGCCCTTACTCACGATGACCAATTGCGCGTAGTAGGGGTTCTCCAACTGCTGGTCGAGCGGCAGGTAGAACCGGATCGCGCCTTGGCCGATGTAGGTGCTCCAGCGCGAAATGTCCGGATCGTCCTTGATGATCGCTTCCAGACGGTCGACGGTTTTACGCGTCTCGTTGATCGAGGCGTTCTGCGGCAGGTTGAGGTCGACGAGGATTTCCGGGCGGTCCGACGAGGGGAAGAACTGGTTCTGCACAAACTGCATGGAGAACACCGACGCTACAAACAGCGCCACGGTGATGCCGATCGCCCACCAGCGGTTACGCATGGCCCACAGCATGCCGCCATTGAAAGCGCGGCCAATCCGCCCCGGCTCGCCATTGTGCGGCTTCACGTTGGCGCTGAGGATATGCACGCCGATCACCGGCGCAAACAGCACCGCCACCACCCACGACACCAGCATCGCCACGGCAATGACCGCGAACAGGGTGAAGGTGTACTCGCCCGCCGAGCTGGCGTTAAGGCCAATTGGCACGAAGCCGGCGACCGTCACCAAAGTACCGGTGAGCATCGGAAACGCCGTCGAGGTGTAGGCGTAGGTCGCCGCCTGCTCCTTGGTTTCGCCTTTTTCCAGGCGCGTGATCATCATCTCGACGGTGATCATCGCGTCATCCACCAACAGGCCTAAGGCGATAATCAACGCGCCCAGCGAGACCCGCTGCATGGTGATGCCGCTGTACTCCATGAACACGAACACCAGCGCCAGCACTAACGGAATCGAGCACGCCACCACCAGCCCGGCGCGCATGCCCAGGCTGATAAAACTCACCACCAGCACGATGATCACCGCTTCAAACAGGGCGCTGGTAAAGCCGCCGACGGCTTCCTCCACCACTTCCGCCTGGTCGGAGACCTTGTGCACGCCGACGCCCACCGGCAGGTCGGCGGTCAATTCGTCCATGCGTTCATGCAAGGCCTTGCCGAACGACTGGATATTGCCGCCCTTCTGCATGGCGATGGCCAAGCCAATCGCCGCCCTCCCGTTGAAACGGAACATCGGCCGCGCCGGGTCGACGTAGCCACGCGTGATCTCTGCGATATCTGCCAGGCGGTAGAAGCGGTCATTGAGCCGCAGGTTGACGTTGGCCAGGTCTTTCTCCGAGGAAAATTGCCCCGACGTGCGCACGGAAATCCGCTCTGGCCCGGCCTCGATCACTCCGGCCGGCGTCACCGCATTTTGCGATTGCAGGCTCTGCACGACCTGGCGCTGATCAATCCCCAGGGCCGCCAGCTTGCGCGTGGAAAAATTCAGGTAAATCACTTCGTCCTGCTGGCCGATCATCTCGACCTTGCCCAACCCCGGCACCGAACGAATCTCAGCGCGCACCTGTTCCACGTAGTCGCGCAACTGGCGCATCGAAAGGCCATCGCCGGTAAAGGCGTACACCGAGCCGAACACATCACCGAACTCATCGTTGAATGACGGCCCCTGCAAACCTTGAGGGAAGTTGCCGCGAATATCGTCGATCTTCTTGCGAACCTGGTACCAGATGCCCGGGATGTCCTTGGCGCTGGTGGTGTCCTTGAGGAACACGAACACCGTGGACTCGCCCGGCCGCGTGTAGCTTTTCACGTAGTCGAGTGAGTCCAGTTCTTCGAGTTTTTTCTCGATGCGGTCAGTGACCTGCTTAAGGGTTTCTTCCTGGGTCGCGCCCGGCCAGCGGGTCTGGATCACCATGGTCTTGATGGTGAACGAGGGGTCTTCCTCGCGGCCCAGGTTCATGTAGGAGAACACACCCATCAGCAGCGCGACGAACATCAAGTACCAGACGAAAGACTGATGCTTAAGGGCCCAGTCGGATAAGTTGAAACTCCCTTTCATCGCGGGCTGTCCTCGTCGATTTTGACCTTCTGCCCAGGCTTCAGGCTGTTCACGCCAGCGGTGACAATGCGCTCGCCGGGTTTGACGCCGCCATTGAGCAAGGCGCTGTTGGCATCACGGCTGATCACGTTGATGTCGCGCGGTTGCACGGTCTGGCTTTGGGTGTCGAGCAGCCAGATGCGGGTCTTGCCGTCGACATCCTGCAGGGCGCTCAGGGGCACTTCGATGCGCGGCTCGATGGCGGTGCTCAGCGTCACGCTGATCGCCGTGCCGAGGCGGAATGCCGGTGGTGTTTCGGCCAGCGTCAGCCGCGCGCGACGGGTGCGTGTGGCGCTTTGCGCCTGGGGCTCAACCTGGCGCACGATGGCCGTGGTGTTGACGCTCGGGTCGAGTTGCCCGGCGACCAGGAACACCACGTCCTGCGGCAGGCGCTCGGCCAGGCCGGCGGGCAGGTCGATCACTGCTTCCTTGATATCCGGACGGGCCAGGGTCACCACTTGCTGGCCAGCGCTGACCACCTGGCCGGCCTCGGCATTCCAGGCGGTGACGATGCCGGCGTGGTCAGTGCGCAGTTCGGCGTAGTTAAGTTGGTCTTTGGCTTGATTGACTGAGGCCTGCGCTTGGTCGAGGGAAGCCTGGGTGGTTTTCAGGTCGGTCTGGGCGATATCCAGTTGCGCCTGGGCACCGACGCCACGGTTGAACAACGCCTGCTGACGGCGGGCGTTGGCCTGGGCGTTGATGAATTGCGCCTGTACGCGCGCCAGATCGCCCTGGGCGGAACGCAATTGGTTCTGTTGGTCAGTGGGGTCGAGTACGGCGAGCAAGGCGCCCTTCTCCACTTCGGCCCCCACATCCACGGCGCGCCGGGCAATACGGCCAGGCACGCGGAAGCCCAGGTTAGTTTCGTAGCGGGCCTGGATGGTGCCGGCGAAACGACCGAGGTTTTCCTGATCTTCCGATTTTACTTCCATGGACAGCACCGGCCGCAGGGGCTCCGGCGGCGGCTCTTCTTTCGAACAGGCAACCAGCAACAGGCTGGCGGCGAGTATCCCCGTCAGGCGCTTCATGGCTGCACTCCTTGCTGGGCGATCTCGACCAGCATGCCGGGGTGCAGCAATTGCCCACCGGCCACCACCACTTTTTCGCCGCCTTTGAGGCCGTCGCCAATGATGACTTTGCCAGTGAGGTAACGCGCCACGGTGACTTTATGCAATTGCGCCTTGCCGTCGCCGTCGATCAACCAAACGGCGGGTTCGCTGAGATCTTTGGTCAGCGCGGACCAGGGTAGTTCGATACTGGCCTTGGCCGGGCCATTGGTGGTAGCGCTCACCACCGAGCCCAGTTGCATGCCTTTGGGCAGGGCTTGCAAGGCGATTTTCACCTGCACGGTGCCGGTATTGGCCGCCACGGCGGGTGTGACTTCACGGACCTTGCCCACGGCCTTGATGCTCGGGTTATCCAACAGGCTGACGGTGATCGGCGCATCTGGCGGCGACTCTACCAGCAGCGACTCGTACACATTGAATACGGCATCACGCTCGCCATCGCGGGCCAGGCTGAAAATCGGCACAGTGGCCTGTACCACCTGGCCGACCTCGGCCTGACGCGCCGTAATCACACCCGGCGCTTCGGCGATCAGCGCGGTATAACTGAGTTGTTCGCGGGCATTGGCCAACTGGGCTTGGGCGGCCGCCAGTGCGCTTTGGCTGCTGCGCAGCGCGGCCTGGGCGGAATCGTATTCGCTGCGGCTGGTGTAACCCTTGGGCAAGAGTTTTTCCTGGCGGACAAAGGCGGCGGCGGTTTGCTTGACCCGCGCCTGCTCGGCCACGACTTGGGCCTGGGCGGAATCGACGTTGGTCTGCAAATCCTTCGGGTCGAGCTTGGCCAGCACTTGCTTGGCGGTTACGCGGTCACCCACATCCACCATGCGCTGGATGATCTTGCCGCCGACGCGGAACGACAGGTCGGTTTGCACACGGGCCTGAATGTCGCCGGTCAGCGTGACAGCCGCGGCGAAGCCCGCCGACTGTACGGTCTGCACAAACACCCGTGAATGCGGCTTGGGTTCAGCCTTATCCTCGCCACAGCCGCTCAACAGCGTCAGTAGGCAGAGACCAAAAATACAGGTGGAAACGCGAGCGCCCATGCAGGCTCCTTTTGCGTGATGCCGACTTGCCAGTGTGTATGCGACTGTGAGCTTAGATCAGGGTTCCTTATCTGCATGGAGGCTCTCATACTCCGAGGGTTCCCAAGCCGACTGAATGCCCATGCTCAAGACCCTCGCGGTGGCCAATTACCGCTCGATCAACACATTGGTGGTGCCCCTGGACCGCCTGAACCTGGTCACCGGGCCCAATGGCAGCGGCAAGTCCAACTTGTACCGCGCCCTGCGCCTGCTGGCGGAAACCGCCCAAGGCGGGGTGATCAATGCGCTGGCCCGTGAAGGCGGTTTGGACTCCACATTCTGGGCCGGGCCGGAAACCATCAGCCGGCGCATGCGCAACGGTGAGGTGCCGATTGAGTCCACCGTGCGCCAGGGCGTCAAACGCTTGCGCCTGGGCTTTGCCGGGGACGACTTCAGCTACGCGATTTCCCTGGGGCTGCCGGAAAAGACTCTGTCGTACTTCTCCCTGGACCCGGAAGTAAAGAAGGAATGCATCTGGGCCGGCCACCTCTACCGCCCGGCCAGCCTGCTGGTGCAACGGTCCGGGCCCATGGTGCGCGCACGCGACGGTCGAAACTGGGATGTCCTCGCCCAGCACACACCCAACTACCACAGTTTGTTTGACCAGGTCGGCAGCCTGCGCGGCTCGCCGGAGGTGTTGTTGCTAAGGGAAAACATCCGTGGCTGGCGCTTTTATGATCACTTTCGCAGCGATGTGGATGCACCGGTACGCCAACCGCAACTGGGTACGCGCACACCGGTTTTGCACCACGATGGGCGCGATCTGGCGGCGGCGTTGCAGACGATTCGCGAGATCGGTGACCCCGAGGCTTTGCAGCGGGCGGTAAGCGATGCGTTCCCCGGTGCGCGCTTGAATATCGAGCCGCTGCAGGGCGGGCGTTTTGCGATTGAGTTTTATCAGGAAGGGTTGCTGCGGCCACTGTCGGCGGCAGAGTTATCCGACGGCACCTTGCGATACTTGCTGCTGATCGCGGCGCTGCTGACACCTAGGCCACCGACCATGATGGTGCTGAACGAGCCGGAGACCAGCCTGCACCCGGATTTGTTACCGGCGTTGGCGCGCTTGATTATCCAGGCTTCGCAGCATTGCCAGGTGTGGGTGGTGTCCCATGCCAGCCGCTTGATTGCGGCGTTGCAGCAGGATGAGGGGTGTAATTCGATTGTGCTGGAGAAGGTGTTGGGGGAGACGCGGATAGTTGGGCAGGGGATCCTGGATGCGCCGGCTTGGCATTGGCCGGAATAGGGGGTGTCTGTACTGGCCTCATCGCGGGCAAGCCCGCTCACACATTTTGATTTGTGAATACCTTCAAATGTGGGAGCTGGCTGCCGGTGGTCACGATGGTGGTGCGGGTGGCCAGGTCATCCAGGCTTTTCACGGCGCTGTTGTTCGGCACCAGGGCCTGTACCGCGACTTTCAGGTTGGGGTTGGTGAAGTCCACCGCCTCCTTGCGCTCCGGGGTCACCGTCATGTTGGCAGGATCAGATCGACCTTGTCGCTTTGCACGCTCAGGCCAAAGAAAATCGGCAGGCCGAAAAACAGCAGGTACAACCACACCAGCACCGGGATCGCACGGAACAGCCCCAGGTAAACCCGCAGCACGCCATGCAGCACGCCTCCGACGGTGCTGAAGGCGATGCTCAAGAATGAAATCGACAGGGTTTGCGCAGCGCCCTTGCTCAGTTGCGGCAACGCCCCGCACAACAACTCAAGACCCGAACTGGCCATGCTGGAGCCTCCTTTCCAGACGGCTGAGCAGCAGCGACAGCACGGCGAGCATCTCGTAAGTCTTGTAGTACAGGACGATGTAGCTCTTGGGGGTGTAGAGAATCTCCGGCACCGCCACGGCGGAGACCACCGGGGTTTCCTTGAGCAGGAAGATGAAATTGGCGAACAGCGCCGGCAGGGTGCTGAGGATAAAAGCGGAACCGAAGGTCATTTTCAGTCCATGACTGCAGCGAGCGCCATACGATCCTTCGTGGGTAACGCCGGGTAGCGCGAACTTTAAAGGTATAAAAGCAAAAATTTAAATACCCGGACGGCACATTGATATCGATCAAAAAGATAACTGACGGATTCGCGGGTTTGCCGGGTGACGGCTATGGTTGGGGGGTCTGAGACTCGAGGGACTGAACAATGAACGAAGGGAAACCGATTGACCCGCAGGAGTTGGTGAAATGGTTGATGGCGTTGCGCAGGGCGATCAATAGCCAGGCACTGTGACAAAAAACAGCCTCACCATGGTGAGGCTGTTTTTCAGACTTTCAACCTTGCGTCGACGGCCGCCAATCAGCCCCCCCTGCCATGGCTTTGGTGGCACTTTTTTGCTGCTCTTCCGTTTCAAAATTGACGTAGTTGTCCGGGAACTTGAAGTGCGAATCCACCAGGTTCCAATATTCCTTATTCTGTGGTTTTGCCATGTCCCATATACGTTCAGCTGAGGATGCGGCGTCGTTGCGTATCAGGTCCGGTCGCCCCTTGGCCTCTTGTATCACCCTGTCGACATGCCCGCGTAATGCGTTGGGCCCGGTGGTTTCGATCGTGCTTTTGTTCGGGCGGCTGAAATAACGGTCGCCGGCGTACTCATTACCTTTCATCGAGCGGTATTTATCCCCGATGTCATCAATCATGGTCGTCAGCATCGCGCTCTGGGGATGGCTGGCGAACAACGCGTTGGCAAAATAAGGTGTGGCGTTGCCACTCGCTTCACTCTTGCCTGCCGCCATGCCGACCAGCATCAGGTCCGGATGGGCATTCAATGCGCCATCAAGCGGGCGTACGCTTTCCAGATCGATGTCTGTGTAGGTGCCGCCATGTCGATTGACGATTTCATAACGGGCGACGTCAGAGGCTGCGGCATAACCGCCATTGCGCCCGATGATTTCATGTTGATAAACGTCCTGGTTTTTCAAACGTATATCGGCCGGATTGCTCAAATCACGTATCTGTACGTTTTTCAGGTCTGAGAATCGCTCTTGCAAAGCAGCTAGCGCAGTCGTATCACGGGGCGGGTTGCTGACATAGCGGTCCCACGACTTGGTGGTCTGGTCGAGAATGGTGGCTTCTGCTTGATTAAACTTATCATCGGTACGTGAAGCATGACGCGCAAATGCACTTAGCACTTGCGAAGCATTCTCCGGCGTCACTTTCCCACCCTCAGGCAGCAGAGAAGCCCTCAATGCTTTGTTACCTGAGGACGACAGTTCTTTATTAAGTTCTGAGATCACCTGTTCTTGCTCACCCTTATTACGCTGCTCGTTCCCTGGGCTGCTCATCACCGTTTTAAGTTGACTGAACACGCCACGAACAGGCCTTTCCGACTGATAGTTTGGATAGATACTTTCAGCTTTAGCCTGTGCAGTTTTATTCGTTGTATAAGCATCGAATTGAGTAGCGTCCACCCACAACATAATTTTATGGTTGGGGTTCATCTTGGCCCACTGGCGTAAGTAGGCGTCCTGGTTTGAGCCGGGCTTGGAGCCGACCCAGACCATGTGGATATTATTGGGTACCGGCTTGCACTGGTCTTTGGGGTATTGGGTTTCGAAGCCGGCAGCACTTTCTGGCGGGTGAACTCCAATGGCAGGAGCTGCCATAAAGGTCGGCACATGATTGGGGGAAATGGCTTTCAACATAATAATAACGGCTCCAAAAAATTATATAACTCACTGGCGCCTCCATGCGATGACTCCTACAACCTGTGCAAGGTTGCTCTCACACATTCAATCGGGCAAAACTAAAACTGTAAGATAATTTATAAACACACCCAGAATTAATTATTCAAATTAATAAATGAACCAAACAATTCGGTTAAGCCAATAAAGTAGTTGATACGCCTATATTTTCTAACCCTGTTTTCTCAAAAAGACCGCATAAAAAAACGCCGACGCTGTACAAGCCGTCGGCGTTGAAACCTTGAAGGGGGTTTTGGCTTACATCAGAACGCCGGCACTACAGCGCCGTTGTACTTCTTCTCAATGAAGGCTTTGACTTCCGGGCTGGTCAGGGCCTTGGACAGTTTCTGGATAGCATCGCTGTCCTTGTTGTCCGGGCGCGCCACCAGGAAGTTCACGTAGGGCGACTTGGCGTCTTCAATGATCAGCGCGTCTTTCGCTGGGTTGAGGCCAGCTTCCAGGGCGTAGTTGGTGTTGATGACGTCGAGGTCAACCTGATCCAGCACGCGTGGCAGCAGGGCCGATTCCAGCTCCTTGAATTTCAGGTGCTTGGGGTTGTCCTTGATGTCTTTCGGCGTGGACAGGGCATTGGTCGGGTCTTTCAGCGTGATCAGACCGTTCTTTTGCAGCAGCAACAGGGCACGGCCGCTGTTGGAGCCTTCGTTCGGGATGGCAACGGTCGCGCCATCTTTGAGTTCAGAAATGTTCTTGATCTTTTTCGAGTAACCGCCGATCGGTTCAACGTGTACACCGACGACGGTGACGAGGTTGGTGCCCTTGCCCTTGTTGAAGTTTTCCAGGTACGGCAGGGTCTGGAAGTAGTTGGCATCCAAGCGTTTCTCGGCAACCTGCGTGTTGGGTTGCACGTAGTCGGTGAAGACTTTGATTTCCAGGTCCACGCCTTCTTTGGCCAGGGTCGGCTTGATCAGCTCGAGGATCTCAGCGTGCGGGATCGGAGTGGCAGCAACCACCAGCTTCTCGTTGGCCTGGGCCAAGCTTGCAGTCAGGGCAGCCGCCAGTGCAGTAAACAACAGAACCTTTTTCATGCAGTGTCCTTATCGAAATTCCGGGGCGTCTCTGACGACCGTTCTTATATGGTGTGCCAGCGAAGTGCTATCGAGGCATGGGATGGACAATACCTAGATTTTTTATTCCCGAACAATATCTTTTATTCACGTTGATATTCCATTTTGTTCATACAGGAATTTGCGCAGCGTTTCCTGCTCGGCAAGGCTGGCACTGTTGAAAATTCGCTGTACTTGCTCCAGCGGCGAGCCCGCCACTGGCAGGTTCAAATGCTCGGGCAAAATCTCGTCGCCGCTGCTGACCAGCAACGCAAAGTGAATAACGTTTTCCAGCTCACGGGTGTTTCCCGGCCAGCTGTGGTGTTCCAGCACACGCTGGGCGGCATCACTGATCAGCGGCGCCGGCAGGTCCAAGCGCTGACTGTAGATCCCGAGGAAGTACTCGGCCAGGGACAGGATATCGCCGACGCGCTCGCGCAACGCCGGCAAGTCCAACCGGCCTTCGCTCAAGTAATGGAACAAGCGCTCATGGAACTTGCCGGCAGCCACGGCCTGGGCCAGGTCGATGCTGGTGGCGGCGACCAGGCGCACATCGACCGGGCTAGGCTGATGGGCACCGACGCGGGTGACTTCGTGGTTTTCCAGGGCGGCCAGCAGTTTCACCTGGATCGGCAGCGGCAAGTCGCCGATCTCATCCAAATACAACGTGCCGCCATTCGCCGATCCAAACCAACCGGCCCGGCTGCTGGCCGCGCCACTGTGGGCTCCAGCGGCATAGCCGAACAATTCGGCATCGGCGTAAGTCGGGCTGATGGCGCCGCAGTTGACGCAGACAAACAAGCCGGTGCGGTCGCTGCCACGGTGGATATGCCGCGCCAGCAGCTCTTTACCGCTACCGGTCTCGCCGCGGATCAACACGGGCAAGGCGCGGGGTGCGAGGCTTTCCAGCTCTTCGCGCAGTTGCCGCGAACGGGGATCAACAAACACCAACGCCTTGGCGCGGATACTCAGCGGGCTTTTCTCGGCATCGGGAAAGGTCAGCAAAGGCTGGCCGTAGGTTTCATGCAGACTCATGGCAGGCTCCCGCCCCCAATCCACTCAGGGACGGGACGTTGAAAAATGTTCAGGCGGTACGCCGGGCGTGTTGCTCTAGGCGGCTCTGCAGGCGATAGAGGTAAGCGAAACCCTGCTCCCAGCGTTGGTGGCCGGATTTCACATTGATATGCCCGGCACCGGACAAGATCCCGGCTTCGGCCCCCCAGTTACGCGCGAGCGCCAAGGCTCGTGGAGCACTGACGGCACTGTCGTTATCGGAACTGACCACCTGGCTGGGAAACGGCAGCAGGTGGGTGGGGATCGGCGCAAAGTTGCGCAAGGCAGGCGAGCAGGCAGGACGTTCGACATCGGCCGGGGCCACCAGCAAGGCGCCGCGCACGTGCCGTAGAAACTGCACAGGGGCCGTGGCCGCCCAATGCGCTACGGTGATGCAGCCCAGGCTATGCGCGATCAGGATCACCGGCGTGCTGTCGGCGGCGATGGCTTCGGCCAGCGCGGCTACCCAGTCTTCGCGACGCGGGGTGAGCCAATCGGCCTGTTCCACCCGTGCACTGTTGGGCAGGTGGGTCTGCCAGTGACTTTGCCAATGATCTACTGGCGATCCTTGCCAGCCCGGCACGATCAGATAACGAGTCGACTCGCTGTGCATGGGTGTGCCCTCCTGCGGCGTTTAACGTTGCTGAACAGTATAGGGACGGTGGTTATATCCGTTAAGGAATAAGAAGCTATTTATTAATAACCAAAACCTCAACCCCACAAATCAAAATGTGGGAGCTTGCTCGCTAAGGCGGTGGGTCAGTGTCGTGGCCTGCCCCAGGTGGCGACCGAAAAGACCACCAGCAGCCAGATCACCACGCTTTCAGTGGATTCAAGTGACGGCTGGAGAAACGCTTTGGCGTTTTCTGCGTTCGCAGGTGCCCAACGGCGCGCGGTGCGGCCGGCCAAGGGCGACCAAATCGCCAGCCGGTGCCTGGCGCCCTTGCGCCTCGTGTGCACTGGCGGCGGTCTGGACATTGCCCATTGATTCACTCCCTACGGTCTTGAACAAAAACCGACGGGCCTGCATGGAAGGCCGTCGATGGCTGAATCATCGGGGCCAGACGCTTATCTCTTAACGTTATAAATAGATCAAAAAATGAATAAGCGAAGCACCCAGAAACTGGATATCCACGTCCTGCGCGGGCTGGCGTCGAGTCGCTGCTTTTCAATGCATTTGAGGCATAAAAATATTCAGCAAAGGCATCGGTCAGGCAGGGTTGTTCATGCACAAATCAAGCAATTGGCGCTGCAAGCTCTGCCCTG
This sequence comes from Pseudomonas sp. EA_15y_Pfl1_P101, assembly GCF_963970835.1. NCBI lineage: Bacteria > Pseudomonadati > Pseudomonadota > Gammaproteobacteria > Pseudomonadales > Pseudomonadaceae > Pseudomonas > Pseudomonas sp. EA_15y_Pfl1_P101. The sequence continues at coordinate 198,169 of NZ_CAXAPA010000010.1, forward strand.
CCGCACCCAGGCCAGCGCGCCCATACAGCGCAAGCCGAACGCCCTGCACCCTGGGCAAACCGCTGTCTGCGCCCAGTACGACATGCCCGGCCTCCACCACTCGACGGGGCAACAAACTGATCCCCAACCCCGCCACGACCGCAGAACACACGCTGGCCAGGCTCGCGCTGGAATAGCCAATACGCCAGCGCCAGCCGCCCACTTCCAGGTGTTGCAGCATTTCATTGCGGTACAGGCCGCCCACCGGGAATGCCACCAACGGCAGGGGATCGCGACCCAGTGACGGTGTGTGACGACTGTCCACCCAGCACAAAGGCTCTGGCCATGAGGCCAGGCAGTCGTCGCTGTCGCCCATCTGCTTGACCAACAACACATCGAACTCACCGCCGCGGTACTGACGCTGCAATTCGGGGCCGAGGCCACTGGTGACCTCCAGACGCACTCGAGGATAGGCCTGCACAAAGGCCGAGAGCAGAGGCATAAGGCGTTCGGCGGCAAAGTCTTCAGGTACACCGAGGCGGAGCACGCCGTCGCTTTGCTGGCTGATCAATACGTCAGCGGCTTCCTCATTCAGCGCGAGGATGCGCCGCGCATAAGCGAGCAGGCGTTCCCCCTCCGCCGTCGCCACCACACGGCGTTGGTCACGATCCAGCAACTGGCACGCCACCCCCTCTTCCAGGCGGCGGATCTGCTGGCTCACGGTGGATTGGGTCAGGTGCAGGCGCTCGGCGGCGCGGGTGAAATTGCCGCAATCCACCACGGCGACAAAGCTGCGCAATAACACGGGATCAAACATGGCGCTCACCATTCCATTTGCCACTGGTTGGCATGGTTATATTTAATTTCAGAATACCCGTGGTGCTGCCCATACTCACGCTTCATTTTTGACCCTTCGGACGCCTGCTGCATGACGCTCAACCCTTCATCTGCCGGCAAATTCGCCGGCTGGGGACTGTTGGTAGTCCTGGGTCTCAATCTGCGACCCATCCTCAGTTCCATCAGCCCTTTGCTCGGCGAAATACGCCTGGCCACCGGCTTGAGTTTCCAGAGCAGCGCCTTGCTCACCAGCCTACCGGTGGTGTGCATGGGCCTGGTGGCGCTGGTGGGCGTGCGCGTTCAAGCGCAGTTGGGTGAGCGGCGCGGCATTGCCCTGGGCCTGATGATGATCCTGCTGGCGTGCCTGGCCCGTTGGCTGATGGGCCAGGGTTCGGCGCTGCTGGTCACGGCCTTGCTCGGCGGTGCCGGTGTGGCGCTGATCCAGGCGTTGGTGCCGGCGATGATCAAGCGTGAATTTCATCACCGTGTGCCGGTGGCGATGGGCGTGTATTCGGCGTCGCTGATGGCCGGTGGCGGCCTGGCAGCGCTGCTTAGCCCGGTGGTGGCCAGCTACTTCCAGCACTGGCAGGCCGGGCTTGGCGTGTGGCTGTTGCCCGCATTGGCGGCGCTGCTGCTGTGGGCCTGGTTGCCGCTCGGCACAGCCAAAAACCCACAGGCAACGCCTGCATTCCAGGGCCTGCGCAACCGTCGCGCGTGGCTGCTGGCGCTGTATTTCGGCTTGGTGAACTGCGGTTACATGAGCATGGTGGCTTGGCTGCCCGCCTATTATCAGCAACTGGGCTGGGGCGTATTGCCCAGTGGTTCGCTGCTGGCATTCATGACCATCTTCCAGGTGATCGCCGCGCTGTTGATGCCGGTGCTGGCGCAACGCGGGATAGACCGTCGGCCACTGCTGTGGGTCAGCCTGCTGGCCCAGACCATCGGCTACCTCGGCCTGTTGCTCGCGCCGCTGCAATGTCCCCACCTGTGGGTTGCCTTGTGCGGTTTCGGCCTGGGCGCGTGTTTTGCCCTGAGCCTGTTGCTGACCCTCGACCACCACCGCGACCCGCGACAGGCCGGTCAACTGGCTGCCTTCGTGCAGGGCGTGGGCTTTTTGATCAATGCGATTTCGCCATGGCTGACCGGCTGGCTGCGCGAACTCACCGGCAGCTTTGTCAGCGCCTGGGCGGTGCTGACCGTAACGGCCGTGGCAATGCTGGTGGTGACCCGCGTGTTCAGCCCCGCCACCTACCGAACGGCACCCGCTCTATAGCTATGCCTTTAAGGTCTATATAAAAAAAACATGCTTCATTGACGGAATAATCAGCCCCATGCCCTGGACAGCCTGAACAACCGTAGCGGGGTGATCAGCCGCGCTGGGGTTCGCTTGTCGCCTGTGGCGAAGGTGCTGATCGAAACCCTGCAGGCGGTGGAAAACCAAGCCGATTGGCCCGCGCAAACGTCCCGAAATCATTGAAGCGCACACCCATTTGCGCCATGACCTCGTGCGCCACCTTCGCGGTCATCTGGCGGATGTAAAACGGCTCTTTCACCACAAAATGGTGGATGCCGTGGGTGCTGCCGAAGTTGAAGCAGAACGCCTGCAACGGCCACATCCACCAAGGGTTCAACACCTGGGTTTGCTGGATCACATTGCCCAGTTCCACATCACCGTAGTAGTGCATGTTGGAGCTGACGAAGTGCAGGCAAAAGGTACGCAGTACGTTGGGGCCAATGATCACCACGGCGGCGATGTCGATCACCTGCATCACCTGCAAGGTGCCGGCAGACCATTCGATGGGTGCGCCCACCAGGCTGGCGAGGCCGTTGGCGGCATGGAAACCCAGGAACACGTACCACGCGCCCCAATGCAGCAGCGCCAGCGGTGCGTACACCAGCAGCGAGCGCTTGAGGATCGACAGTTTGTGCTTCCAGGTCTTGGCCCGCAGCATGCGGATAAACGCCGACATGACGTTATCACCGACCATCAGCAACCGCGCAAAACCCCAAGGCTCACCGTTGGTGATGGCGCGCTCTTCCATATCGGTCTCAGTGCCGGAGACCTTGTGATGGTTGAGGTGCAAGTGGCGGCGTATCCACGGGTTGATCGTGCTCGGACGCGCCAGCCACACCAGGCCCATCATCAGGTTGTGGGGCAGGCGCTGCTTGCGAAAATACATGCTGTGGATCAGGTCGTGTTCCAGCTCATGGGTCAATGAAGCGAGGAAGGCGTTGAGCAGCAGGCACACCCACCAGGCTATATACCCGGCGACGTAGAGCGCTGCCGAGCCAAGCATGCCGACCAGCGCAAACGCCAGAATGCCCGCGCCCAATGCGTCTTGATGCAGCAACCAGGGGTGCTGCCGGCGCAAGCGCACGCCTTCGGCCAGCACCACATCACGGATATGCGCCGCGCGCTGTTGTGCATTCATCTGCTGGGGGCTTGCAGAAGTACCGTCCATGATCACATCCTCTGGTTATCGATGCGTTCATCCTGCCCCACGCGATCTGGCAGGACGCTAGCCCTGGACGCCAACCTGTTGACCGCAAGCGCCAATCGTCATGACCGAGCCCACCTCCCTCGCCAGTTGGACCCGCGCCCTGCGCAAGCAGCTCGATGCCTTGGGCCTGGACAGCGCCACGCTTTGCCTGAAGGCCGGGCTCGACCCGCAGCAGATGGACGATCCCAATGCGCGTTATCCGCTGTCAGCCACGACGCGGTTATGGGAATTGGCGGTGCAAGCCAGCGGTGATCCGGCGATTGGCTTGCGGGTGTCGCGGTTTGTCAGCCCCACTACCTTCCATGCGCTGGGGTATGCGCTGGTGGCCAGCGGCAGCCTGCGGGAGGTGTTCGAGCGCATCGTGCGTTATCACCAGGTGGTCAGTGATGCGCTGACGCTGGCGCTTAGCAGAGACGGCGAGCGCTACCGCTTTCGCCTGCTGCAACCCCCGGGCAGCCCGGCGCCGGCATTCGAGGCCATTGATGCGTTTGCGGCGATTTATGTGCGCACCTGCCGCAATCGCCTGGGCCGTGCGTATGCACCGCTGGCGGTGCACCTGCGACGGCCAGAGCCTGCCGATCCCAATCCGTGGCACACCGTGTTTCGTGCGCCCGTGTTCTTCGGCGCCGAAGAAGACTGCCTGGAGTTTGCCGCCCACGACTTCGACAGCCACTTGGACGACGCCAACCCTGAACTGGCCGAGCACAACGAAACCGTGCTCAAGCGCACTCTCGCCCAGCTGCAACCGCTGACCTGGGAACGTAAGGTGCGTGCGGCTATTGAAGCGCAATTGCCGGACGGCGAGCCAAGTGCTGAGCGCATTGCCCAGGCCCTGCACCTGAGCTTGCGCAGTTTGCAGCGGCACCTGGCGGATGAAGGGTGTCGGTTTGATGCGTTGCTCAATGAATGCCGGGAGAATTTGGCGTTGCTGCATCTACGGGATCCGCAGTGCTCATTGGCAGAGATCAGCCATTTGCTGGGGTTTGCCGATACCAGCAGCTTCAACCGGGCGTTCAAGCGCTGGACGGGGATGACGCCGGGGCAGTTCAGGGACGGCTTGCAGTAGGTGAGTGTGTTATGTTTTTGAAGGCCTCTTCGCGATGGCTCAGGCGCTAGACATGCCGGATCAATCAACGCCCGCGATCACGCCGCAACAGCTTCTTCACCCGCGCCACCAAAGCCTTGGCCTCAAACGGCTTGAGCAAGTAATCATCCTCATGCAGCTCCAACCCGCGCAGGCGGTCCTCAATCCCTTCCGGGGTCGTCAAGAACAACACCGGCGTCTCGCCCTTCTTGCGAATCGCCTGCTGCAACTTCCAGGCATTCAAACCCGGCAACATCACATCCAGGATCACCAAGTCATATTCAGCGCTTTCCACGAACCGCTGAGCCGCCATGCCATTGGCGGCGACTTCCACTGCGAAGCCGGCCTCACTCAAGCCCTGGGCCATGAGTTGGGCTAATTTCGGCTGGTCTTCCACTAACAATACCTGCATGCCTACCTCTTGGTTCATTACAAACCTGTAATCGAATTGTTCGGCTTTTGACCGAGATCACTGGCTAAGGTAGCGGCCTGCTTTCTGGAGCCGTTCCCATGTATCGCAATGCCTTGTTCTTGAGCTTCGCCATCAGCGCCACCGCCCTGGCAGCACCACCGCTGCCGCGCCACGCCGACCTGGATTTGCACACCGCACGCCAACTGGCAGACGCCGGCCTGGCGCAGTGCACGGCGGCACTTACCGTACTCGACCGGGGCGGCAATCCATTGCTCAGCGTGCGGGCCGACGGCGTAGGTCCGCACAACAGCATCGCCAGCCAACGCAAAGCGTACACGGCGCTGTCGACGAAAACCCCCACCCGCCTGTTTGCCGAGCGTGCGCGCAACAACCCCGAGGCCGCCAACCTTAACAGCTTGCCCGAATTGCTGTTGCTCGGGGGCGGCATCCCGCTGTTTGCCGACGCTGAACTGGTGGGCGCGTTGGGCATTGCCGGTGCCGGCGGTGCCGAGCAGGACGAAGCGTGCGCGGTAAAGGCAGCCACTCAACTTGGCCTGACAATCACCCCTTGAGGAAACCTCGATGAAAACCCTGACTAAGACCCTCGCCGCCCTCAGCCTGAGCGGCCTGAGCAGCCTGGCCCTGGCGGCCGGCAACCCCCTGAGCGTGCATGTCCTGAACCTGGAAAACGGCCTGCCGTCTGCCGGTGTCAGCGTCACCCTGGAGCAGCACGTAGGCGATCACTGGCAATCGCTGTCCGAAGGTGTCACCAACCAGCAGGGGCGCATCGCCGAACTGTTCCCGGCCAACCAAGCCATGAAACCGGGCGAGTATCGCGTGGTATTCAAGACCGGCGACTACTACAAGAAAGCCAATCGCGAGACGTTTTTCCCGCAAGTCCCGGTGATATTCGAGGTCAAGCAGGCCGACCAGCACTACCACATCCCGCTGCTGCTGAGCCCTTACGGCTTTTCGACGTATCGCGGTTCCTAGTCGGCCCCAGCGGCCTGCCGCAAGCGCGGCAGGTCGAGGACTTCAATCGCGCCGTAACTCAGCTTGATGATCCCTTGCTGCTCTAAGGCCTTGAGCAAACTGTTGGTGGTCTGGCGCGACAGGCTCAACATCGCGGCCAAATCTTCCTGAGGCAGCTGCAAGACGCGACGGGAGTGCTCTATCTCGCCGTACCCGCCGGCAATCATCAGCAGCCGGTGAGCGATCCGCGTCGACGCCGGCATCAGGCTCATCTGTTCGATATTGATCAGCGACAGGCGCAACTTCTGGCTCATCAACAACGCCATGTCGCGCCAGTACGTCGGGTTTTGGTCAAGCATCTCGAGCATCGCCGATTGCGGCACCTGCAACAGCGTGCACGGCCCAACCGACAAGGCGTCGTGGGTACGCGGCAAACCGTCGAACAGGCAGATCTCGCCAAACCAGAAAGGTGTTTCAATCAGGCTCAACACCGCTTCCTTGCCCTGTGCATTGACCGCACTGACACGCACGGCCCCCTCCAATACCGCATACACCCCACAGGGCGGATCACCGCGCCTGAACAGGTATTGCCCCGCCGTCAGCTGACGCAGCCGAGCCGCCGCCAGCACACTATCCTGTAGCTGCACAGGCAGGTGGCTGAACCACTGACCGGTGGCCAATCGGGCATGCCAGGTTGCCGCAATCATGAGAACTCCAGAGATTGTCGCCCAGTTGACAGTCAGTCGCCGGCTGACGGGAGATGATCAAACATCCTACAGGAGGAATAACAATGAAAAGCCTCGTCGACCACCTCAGTCAATACGCTGCCTACCACCGCGACCCGCGCAATATCGCCAGCCACTTTATCGGCATTCCACTGATTGTCGTCGCGGTGGCCGTGCTGCTGTCACGCCCGGAATGGGCGATCGGTGGGGTGTGGATTTCGCCGGCAGTGATCGTCGCACTGCTGTCAGCGTGGTTTTACCTGCGCCTGGAACTGGCGCTGGGTGTGTTGATGACGCTGCTGATGGGCCTGTCGGTGTGGGCCGGGCATGTGCTGGCGGCACAGAGCACGATGGTGTGGCTCAGCGGCGGCATCGGGATGTTTGTGGTGGGCTGGGTGATTCAGTTCGTCGGGCATTACTACGAAGGCAAGAAGCCGGCGTTTGTGGATGATGTGTCGGGGCTGATCGTGGGGCCGTTGTTTGTGGTGGCGGAGTTGGCGTTTTTGCTGGGGTTGCGAGATGACCTCAAGCAACAGATAGAGCAGCGCTCGGGGCCGGTCCTGCTGCGCACGGTCTAAATGTGTGAGCGGGCTTGCTCGCGAAGGCGCAGTGTCAGTCAATACATCATCAACTGACAGACTGCATTCGCGAGCAAGCCCGCTCACACATTGGTATTGCGGTGTTGTCAGGCTTTTTGCCAGACCTTGGGTTTGAAGAAAAGCGTCTCACCCCGCGCCAGCCCGGTCAGGCTGTCGTGGTCTTTCACCACTTCTGCCTCAATCAGTTCGCTCTGGCCTTCGACCTTCAGGGTTACCCGCGTGGTGGCGCCCAATGGACGAATGTCGCGCACTTGAGCCGCATGGTGATCTTCCAGCTCATGCCGCGACAGCGACACTTCGTGAGGGCGGAACAGCACGTGCTTGTCTTCACCCAGGTGCAGACGGTTGGAATCCCCGAGGAAGTGATAGACGAAATCGCTGGCCGGGTTTTCGTAGACTTCCCCCGGTGAACCGATCTGCTCGATCACACCCTTGTTCATCACTACGATGCGGTCGGCGACTTCCATGGCCTCCTCCTGGTCGTGGGTCACAAACACGGACGTCAAGTTGATGTCTTCGTGCAGGCGCGCCAGCCAGCGGCGCAGCTCTTTACGCACTTTGGCGTCGAGGGCGCCGAAGGGTTCGTCGAGCAACAGCACTTTGGGTTCGACCGCCAGGGCGCGGGCCAGGGCGATACGCTGGCGTTGGCCGCCGGAGAGCTGTTCCGGGTAGCGATCCGATAGCCAGTCCAGCTGCACCATGTTCAGCAGTTCATGCACCTTGACCGCGATCTGGCTTTCATTCGGGCGCTGGTTCTTTGGCTTCATGCGCAGGCCGAAAGCCACGTTGTCGAACACGGTCATGTGGCGGAACAGCGCGTAGTGCTGGAACACAAAGCCGACGTTGCGATCGCGTACGTCGTGGCCGGACACGTCTTCACCGTGGAACACAATGCTGCCGTCATCCGGTGTTTCGAGCCCTGCGATGATGCGCAGCAAGGTGGTCTTGCCGCAGCCGGACGGGCCGAGCAACGCCACCAGCTCGCCACTCTGGATGTCCAGATTGATGCGGCTCAGGGCCTTGAAGGCGTTGAAGTTCTTGCTGACATTACGGACTTTGATCGACATGACTTATTCCTCACCGGCGCTGTTGCGCAGGCGGTTGATACGGTTCTCGCTCCACTGCTTGAGCAGCAGGATGAAGAGCGCCAGGATCAGCAACAGGCTCGCGACGGCAAACGCGGCGACATGGTTGTATTCGTTGTAGAGGATCTCGACATGCAATGGCAGGGTGTTGGTAACGCCGCGAATGTGGCCGGACACCACCGACACCGCGCCGAACTCACCCATGGCCCGCGCAGTACACAGCACCACGCCGTAGATCAGGCCCCATTTGATGTTTGGCACGGTCACATGCCAGAACATCTGCCAGCCATTGGCGCCCAGCAGGCGCGCGGCCTCTTCTTCCTGGGTGCCCTGCTCCTGCATCAGCGGGATCAGTTCACGGGCCACGAAGGGTACGGTGACAAAGATGGTTGCCAGCACGATGCCGGGCAAGGCGAACACGATCTGGATGTCATGCTCTTGCAGCCACGGGCCAAAGAAACCCTGCGCGCCGAACATCAGCACGTAGACCAGACCCGCGATCACCGGCGACACCGAGAACGGTAAGTCGATCAGCGTGACCAGGATGCTCTTGCCACGGAACGAGTATTTGCTCACGCACCACGCCGCGCTGACGCCGAACACCAGGTTGAGCGGCACCGAGATCGCCACGGCGATCACCGTGAGCTTCAGTGCCGACAGCGCGTCTGGCTCAAGGATCGCGGTGAAAAACGCACCGAGGCCGTTCTTCAAACCCTGGGTCACCACGATCAACAGCGGCAACAACAGGAACAACACGAACACCAGCCAGCCAAGGCCGATCAAGATACGTCGCGACGTTGCGCTGCCACGGCGGGCTGCATTGGCCGAGGACGCCGCGGAAATAGACGATTGGGACATGTTCGGCGCCTCCTTATGGACGTTCGATGCGCCGCTGCAACAAGTTGATCAGCAGCAGCAATACAAAGGAAACCACCAGCATCAGCACGCCGATGGACGTGGCGCCGCGGTAGTCATATTGGTCGAGCTTGACCATGATCAGCAGCGGCAGGATCTCGGTTTTCATCGGCATGTTGCCAGCGATGAAAATCACCGAACCGTACTCACCCACGCCACGCGCGAACGCCAGGGCAAAACCGGTCAGCCAGGCCGGCAGCAATGCCGGCACGAGGATGTAGCGGAACACCTGCAACGGTTTGGCGCCCAGGCAGGCGGCGGCCTCTTCGATTTCCCGGGGGATATCGGCGAGCACCGGCTGCACCGTGCGTACTACGAACGGCAAGGTGACAAAGGTCAGCGCCAGGGTGATGCCCAACGGGGTATAGGCGATCTTGAAGCCCAGGTCGGCGGCGAACTGGCCGACGAAGCCGTTCGGCGTGTACAACGCGGTCAGCGCGATACCGGCTACAGCGGTGGGCAAGGCGAACGGCAGGTCGATCATCGCATCGATGATCTTGCGGCCCGGGAAGGTGTAGCGCACCAGCACCCAGGCCAGCAGCGTGCCGATCACGCCATTGATCAGCGCAGCGTAGAGCGCGGTGCTGAAGCTCAGCTGCAACGCCGCCAGCACGCGCGGTGCGGAGATGATGGCCCAGAACTGATCCCAGGTGAGTTGTGCAGCGTGTACAAACATCGCCCCGAGGGGAATGAGTACGATCAGGCTGAGGTACACCACGGTGTAGCCCAGCGTCAGCCCGAAGCCGGGTATGACGGGGGAGATACGACGCGACATAAGAGTCCTTGGTTAACGAGTAGTATCGAGCAGAAAGCGAGCTTATGTGGGAGCCGGGCTTGCCCGCGATGCAGGCACCTCGGTGTGTCAGTGACGCCGCAGTGACGCTATCGCAGCGGTCCTACAAGCCAGCGCCCACACAAGATCGCTTCTACATGACTTGTTTACTGCGCCGTGTAGATCTGGTCGAACACGCCACCGTCGTTAAAGAATTTCGGTTGGGCAGTTTTCCAGCCACCGAAGTCTTTGTCGATCGTCACCAGGTCCAGTTTCGGGAACTGCTGGGCGTATTTGGCGGCCACTTTTGCATCGCGTGGGCGGTAGAAGTTCTTGGCCGCAATCTCCTGGCCAGCCGGGCTGTACAGGTGTTTGAGGTATTCAGTGGCGATTTCGGTGTTGCCCTTTTTCTCGGTGTTCTTGTCAACCACGGCCACTGGCGGCTCCGCGAGAATCGACAGCGAAGGCACGACGATATCGAACGTGTCAGCGCCGCCGTTTTCTTTAAGGGCCAGGAACGCCTCGTTTTCCCAGGCCAGCAACACGTCACCCTGACCGTTGTTGACGAAGGTGATGGTCGAACCACGCGCGCCGGTGTCCAGCACAGGCACGTGTTTGAACAGCTCTTTCACGTACTCCTGGGCCTTGGCTTCGCTGCCGCCGGTTTTCAGACCGTAGGCCCAGGCGGCGAGGAAGTTCCAGCGTGCGCCGCCGGAGGTTTTCGGGTTTGGGGTGATCACGGACACCTCTTTCTTGATCAGGTCGCCCCAATCCTTGATGCCTTTAGGGTTGCCCTTGCGCACCAGGAACACGATGGTCGAGGTGTACGGGGTGCTGGCGTCCGGCAGGCGGGTCTGCCAGTTTTCCGGGAGGCTCTTGCCCAGTTTTGCGATTTCGTCGATGTCACCGGCCAGGGCCAGGGTCACTACGTCGGCGCGCAGGCCGTCGATCACGGCACGCCCTTGTTTGCCCGAACCACCGTGGGATTGCTGGATCTTGACGTTGTCGCCGGGGTGGGACTGTTTCCAGAAACGGGTGAACTCAGCGTTGTAGTCCTGGTACAGCTCACGGGTAGGGTCGTACGAGACGTTGAGCAACTCGTAGTCCTTGGCAACCGCGGAACCTGCAAACACGGCACTGGCCAGGGCGGCCAGGACATGACGGCGAATCGACGACATAGAAGCTCCTGAAATTCTGGGGTGTTGGCTTTTTCTTATAATTGCGGGTCTATCGCCGTTCTTGCTTAGCTCGGTTTGTTACCCGGATTCTGCAGACGGAATTTTTCTTTGCGTTCGATCTGTACCACTTGCGCGTTGTGCACAGTGATTTCCACCGCGCCAAACCGCAGATCGCGCAGGGCGCTCTGGATCTCACGCAAAATGGCTGCTTCGTCCTGGCCGTCGACGCTACGTAGAGATGCGCTCATGGTCTCGCTCCTGAAATGAATAGTGCCTCGCAGTGGCGGCACTGCTTGCGGCATGAGGGCGATAGTAGATAAGCGCGGATATTCTTAAAAATACTATTTGAGAATGTTTATATAACCAGAAATAATTTTCTGGTGGGGCGTGGGGTTGCGCGTTGATTTCATTGATCAACGCCGAAATCAAGTCGCAAGCAGAGTCAAATATGGGAGCGAGCAAGTCGAATCGTCGCACCGCCGCTCCCACCTTTTGACCGTACTTCAAGCACGGATGGTGGGTGCTTTCGACCAATAAATTTCCTGCGCCGGCATCGGCCTGCCAAACCAATACCCCTGCCCCAGATCGCATTCCTGCTCCAACAAAAACCGCGCCTGCTCCACCTGCTCGATCCCTTCGGCCTGCACCTGCATGCCCATGCTTTTCGCCAGCGCAATCACCACCCGCACAATCGCTGCATCGTCCTCATCCCACGGCAACCCAGCGACAAACCCTTGGTCGATCTTGAGCTTCTGCACAGGCAGGCGCTTGAGCCGCAGAAGCGACGAGTAACCGGTACCAAAATCATCGATGGCCAGGCGCAAGCCCAGTTCGCGCAGGCGGTGTAGTTGTTCCAGGGCGACTTCGGGGTCGTCCATCACTGCGCTTTCGGTCACTTCAAGCTCAAGGAAACCGGGGTCGAGGCCCGTGTCGTGCAGCACTTGGGCGACCTGCTCGTACAGTTCGCGCCGCGCAAACAACCGGCTGGAAACGTTGACGGCGATAAAGCTCAACGGCACCCCATCGGCCAGCCATTGGCACATCTGCCGGCAAGCCTGGTCCATGACCCAAGCGTCGATATCGGCAATCAACCCGGTGCGCTCGGCAATCGGGATAAATTCCCCCGGCGGCACCAGGCCACGCTCCGGGTGCTGCCAGCGCACCAGTGCCTCGACGCCTATCAGGCGACTACCGTGCAGCTCATGCACCGGCTGGTAATAAACGCGCAACTCTTGCTGCTCGAGGGCACGACGCAGCTCATTGGCAATTTCCACGCGGTTCTGCGCAAGGGCGGTGAGTTCTTCGGTGTACAACGCGTAGCCTTCGCGGCCGGCGCTCTTGGCCTTGAACAGCGCAGAGTCGGCGTTGCGCAACAACTGTTCGGCGCTCAGGGCATCGCTGGGAAAGAGGCTGATGCCAACGCTGGCGCTGATAAACAGCTGATGGCCGTCGAAGATGAACGGCTGCTTCATCGCATCGAGGATGCGTTGCGCCAAGGCGGCAGCCTGAACCACCTGTGGACAACTTTCCGCGAGCACCGCGAACTCATCTCCACCCAGGCGCGCCAGGGTCATGCCGGGGCCGAACAACCCCTGCAGCCGTTCGCCCACCTGCTTGAGCAACTGGTCTCCAACATTGTGGCCCAGGCTGTCGTTGATGATTTTGAAGTGATCCAGGTCCAGCAACAGCAGGCCGCAACCGCGCTTGTGGACTTGCGCCGAGGCCAGCGCCTGCTCGGCGCGGTCGGTGAACAGCAGGCGGTTGGGCAGATCAGTCAGGGGGTCGTGGTGCGCGAGGTGGGCCAGTTCGTGCTCGGAATCCTTGATGGCGCTGATATCGGAGAACACTGCGACGTAATGACTGGCGTGGCCTTGGTCATCGTGAATCACACGAATGGTTTGCCACTGTGGATAAATTTCACCGCTCTTGCGCCGGTTCCAGATTTCTCCGCTCCATTCGCCGGTGCTCTCCAGGCTCTGGAACATCTGCTGGTAGAAATTCGACGAATGGCGACCGGACTTGAACAGGCTGGGACGCTGGCCCATGACGTCTTCGCCTTGATAACCAGTGATCGCCATAAAGGCGCGATTGACGTGGACGATCAGCCCCTGGGCGTCGGTGACCAGCACGCCCTCACGGGTACAATCGAACACGGCGGCGGCTTGGCGCAGGCGCTCGCGGTTTTCCTTCAGGGGTTGTTGCAATTCGTGGGCACGGGCAAACCGGGCGTAGATCAGGTAAATCGCCAAGGCGCTGAAGGCCACCCACACATAGCCACTTACTTGCAACCAGTGGTTCAGCTCGCTGGGGTCATCGAGAAACTCGATCAATACCTGCCGAGTGAGGCCTATCCACAGAGTGGAAACCAGCAGGTAAAACAGCCCCGCACGCAGAGCACCTCGGCATGAAAACAGCATACGCTCATCAATCCTTACCCAAAAAACAGAATCGTCCTGCAAAGGCTGGGGATTATAGAATAAGAAACATCCAGTCACTCCTATCTGAAAGAGCGGCTGGTTTTCTGTGTAGGCTTAGTGATAATGCGTAAGCTGTTCTTTTCTTTATCTGAGGGCCATACAGCCTATGTGGTACAACGGTTTTCTTGACTTGTCAGCCTGGCAACTGGTTGCAGTCACCCTGTTGATGACCCACGTGACCATCGTTGGGGTCACGGTCTATCTGCACCGCTATTCAGCCCATCGCTCCCTGGAGCTCAATGCCGGCCTGAAACACTTCTTCCGCTTCTGGCTGTGGCTCACCACGGCGCAGAACACCCGCGAGTGGACTGCCATCCACCGCAAACACCACGCCAAGTGCGAAACCGTCGATGACCCGCACAGCCCGGTCATCAAGGGTTTGTCCACCGTTATGCGCAAAGGTGCCGAGCTGTACCGCGCCGAGGCCGAAAACCCTGAGACCCTGCGCATCTACGGCAAGAACTGCCCGGACGACTGGATCGAACGCAAGGTCTACACCCCTTACCCATTGTTGGGCGTGGCGATCATGGGCGTGATCGACCTGCTGTTGTTTGGCACGATCGGTATCACCATCTGGGCGATCCAGATGATGTGGATTCCGTTCTGGGCCGCCGGGGTGATCAACGGCCTGGGCCATGCCGTGGGCTATCGCAATTTCGAATGCCGTGACGCGGCGACCAACCTGGTGCCGTGGGGCATCATCGTCGGTGGTGAAGAGCTGCATAACAACCACCACACCTACCCCAACTCCGCCAAGTTGTCGGTGAAGAAGTGGGAATTCGACATGGGCTGGGCCTGGATCAAAGTGTTCAGTTTCCTGCGCCTGGCGAAGGTGCAACGCGTTGCGCCCATCGCCCACCGCGTCGAAGGCAAGGGCCACCTGGACATGGACACCGCCATGGCGATCCTCAACAACCGTTTCCAGATCATGGCCCAGTACCGCAAGTTGGTGATCGCCCCGCTCGTCAAGCAGGAGCTGGAAAAAGTCGATCACTCGGTTCGCCACCAATTCCACCGCGCCAAGCGTCTGCTGTCGCGAGAAACCAGCTTGTTGGATGACCGCCACCACCTGCGTATCCAGAGCATGCTGGAACACAGCCAGGCACTTAAAGTGATCTACGAAAAGCGCCTGGCACTGCAGCAGATCTGGCTGAAGACCAGTTCAAATGGCCACGATATGCTGGCAGCTATAAAGGAATGGGTGCATGAAGCTGAGGCCAGCGGCATCCAGTCCCTGCGGGATTTCGCCCACCAATTGAAGACCTATTCGCTGCGTCCTGCGGCGGTCTGACCGTAAGGTGGGAGGGCTTCCCCTCCCACCTTACGGCTTTTTGGCGTCATTTCTCGGACACCGGCAATCGATCCTGTTGACGGAACTTCACTGCAATTCGCCTCTCTCAATGAACACTTCGCCATCATGGTGGCCCTTGTAGTGACCGCTGTTTCAATGTGCGGCGCGCCCAGAGAGAGTTGTGCCGATGGTTCACGAAAAACCCTACTTGTCCGATCCGCCCACCGCTGAACATCCGCGTCCGGCTGCGGCGGCGACCCTCTTGGCGCTGGTGCACGCCCAGGGTGAAGTCGAACGGCTGAGTGAGCGCGAGCAGTTGCTCAGCTCAATGCTGGTGAGCGTGAACGCCGTGCTGTGGGCCATGGACTGGGAAACGCGCCGCGTACTTTATGTGAGCCCGGCCTATGAGCGGGTGTTCGGGCGCTCCGCCGGCCTGCTACTGGCAGACCATAGGGAGTGGCGCAACAGCATTCACCCCGAAGACCTCGACTACGCCGAACACAGCCTGGCCCGCGTGCTGGGACAAGGCGCCGTGGAAGACCGCGAGTACCGCATCATCACCGCCGACGGGCAAATCCGCTGGTTGAGCGACAAGTGTTACATCAACCAGCAAATCGAACCTGGTGAGCCCTTGATCGTGGTAGGCATAGCCGAAGACATCACCGAAAAGAAACAGATGGCGCTGGAGCTGCACCGTCTCGCCACCACCGACGTGCTGACTCAAAGCAGCAACCGTCGGCACTTCTTCGAATGCGCCAATCAAGCCTTCGACAGTGCCTGCGCGCAAGGCGCGCCGCTGGCGTTCCTGCTGCTGGACATCGATGACTTCAAGGACGTTAACGACACCTACGGGCATCTGGAGGGCGACCAGGTACTGCGGCGCATCGCCGAGAGCGGTCGAGGGGTATTGCGCCGTGGCGATCTGTTCGGACGCATTGGTGGTGAAGAGTTCGCCGCCGTGCTGCCGGGCTGCGCGCCGGAGATGGCGCTGCAAGTGGCCGAACGCCTGGGCAAGGAGATTCAAGCGCTGAGTTTCAGCTACGAAGGCCAGGCGTTCAAGGTAACCATCAGCCAGGGCCTGGCCAGCCTCACCGAGGCAGACTCGACCCTGGACAGCCTGTTCGCCCGCGCCGACGCCGCCATGTACGAAGCCAAGCGCCTGGGCAAGAACCGCGTAATAGCGGGTTAAGCAATCGCATCCCCCTGTGGGAGCTGGCTTACCTGCGATAGCATCACTTCGAACTGCCTGAAGCACCACGCCACCTGCATCGCAGGCAAGCCAGCTGCCACATTGATATGTGTCGCCCGCTAGGCCTTGCGCACCCGCATCAGCTCAGACAAGCCAACTTTGAGCAGCCACGCCGTCTTGCCCTTGGCAAGCGCTTCCAACCCTTCATGCTCGGTCAATCGCGCCATCTGCGCGGCCACATTCATCCAGCACGCTCACTCGGTAATGCTGCGACCTTAGACAATGCCGCGGCCCACTGACAATGAACACGGCCTGAATGCGCTGGAGTGTGCATAAAAAAACCCGCCGAAGCGGGTTTTTTTCTGTCGATCAGGTCAGCGTCCGCTTACAGCTCGGAGAAGCACTCTTCAATGATCGCCAGGCCTTTGTCCAACTGCTCGTCCGGCGAGGTCAGCGGGACCAGTACGCGCAACACGTTGCCATAGGTGCCGCAAGACAGCAGGATCAGGCCCTTGTCACGCGCCTTGGCTACCACGGAAGCAACGGCAGCGGCGTTTGGTTTGTGGCTATCGCCACCTTCAAACAGCTCGACCGCGATCATAGCGCCCAAGGCCCGCACTTCACCGATCACCGGGTACTTGGCCTGGATGGCCTTGAGGCCCGTGACCAAGCGCTCGCCAACCGCTTTGCAGCGGTCCAGCAGGTGCTCTTCTTCAAACACTTCCATCACCGCCAGCGCCGCAGCGCACGCGATCGGGCTACCGGCGTAAGTACCGCCCAGGCCGCCTGGCGCGATGGCGTCCATGTACTCGGCCTTGCCGCACACACCCGCCAGCGGGAAGCCGCCGGCGATGGATTTGGCGAAGGTGGTCAGGTCGGCAGCAACGCCCATCTGTTCCATGGCGAAGAAGGTACCGGTACGACCGGCGCCGGTCTGCACTTCGTCGGCGATCAGCAGGATGCCGTGCTTGTCGCACAGTTCGCGCAGGCGCTTCATGAAGGATTTTGGCGCGACGTAGAAACCGCCTTCGCCCTGCACCGGCTCGATGATGATTGCAGCGATATCACGCGGCTCGGCATCGTTCTTGAAAATGCGCTCGATGCTGGCGATCGAATCGTCGTCGCTCACACCGTGCAGTTCATTCGGGAACAGCGCACGGAACACACCGCCTGGCATCAGGCCCATGCCGGCCGAATAAGGCACGACTTTACCGGTGAGGCCCAGGGTCATCATGGTGCGACCGTGGTAAGCGCCAGTAAAAGCAATCACACCAGCACGGCCAGTGGCGGCGCGGGCGATTTTCACGGCGTTTTCGACGGCTTCGGAACCGGTGGTGACCAGCAGGGTTTTCTTGGCGAAATCACCTGGGACCTTGGCGTTGATTTTTTCGCACAGTTCCACGTAAGGCTCGTAGGCCAGCACCTGGAAACAGGTGTGCGTCAGCTTGTTCAGTTGCGCGGTCACAGCGGCGATGATTTTCGGGTGCACATGGCCGGTGTTCAGCACGGCGATGCCGCCGGCGAAGTCAATGAACTCGCGACCTTCAACGTCGGTCACGGTGGCGTTCTTCGCGGATTCGGCGAAGATCGGGTGAATCTGGCCCACACCGCGGGGTACAGCGGCTTCGCGGCGTTTCATCAGGGATGCGTTGGTCTTGCTCATAAAGTCCTCATTCGCCACTCATCGGGTGGCGTGGTCCAAGGAATACGTGGCGGGGAGGCAACTACGGCAGCATGCGATGATCGACTGCCACAGCTTTCCCGGCCACTACGAAGTACGGTATGAAACACGCAAAGGGTCAGCGCTCTCGTGCCCTCTGCGTTTACAGCAATGCCATGCCGGGCTCGTTAGATGCCCAGGCAGAGGTATTTGATTTCCAGGTAATCCTCGATCCCGTACTTGGAACCTTCACGGCCCAGGCCCGAAGCCTTGATGCCGCCGAACGGCGCCACTTCATTGGAGATCAACCCAGTGTTGACGCCGACCATGCCATATTCCAGAGCTTCAGCCACACGGAAAACGCGGCCCAGGTCACGGGCATAGAAGTAGGAAGCCAGGCCAAATTCGGTGTCGTTGGACATCGCGATCACTTCGGCCTCGTCTTTGAAACGGAACAGCGGCGCCAGTGGGCCGAAGGTTTCTTCCTTCGCGACCGCAGCGTTTTTCGGCACATTGGTAAGGATAGTCGGCTCGAAGAAGTTGCCTTCCATCACCTTGCCGCCAGCCAGCAATGTGGCGCCTTTGCTCAAGGCATCAGCAATGTGTTCCTGAACCTTGGCCACGGCCTTTTCGTCGATCAACGGGCCAGTGGTGGTGCCTTCTTCCAGCCCGTTGCCGATCTTCAACTTGGCCACGGCCGCTTTCAGTTTTTCGGCGAACGCGTCGTACACCGAATCCTGAATGTACAGGCGGTTGGCACAAACGCAGGTCTGGCCGTTGTTGCGGTACTTGGAGATGATCGCGCCTTCGACGGCCTTATCCAAGTCCGCATCGTCGAACACGATGAACGGCGCATTGCCACCCAATTCCAGGGAGACTTTCTTGATGTCCTTGGCGCATTCGGCCATCAACTGGCGACCGATTTCGGTCGAGCCGGTGAAGGACAATTTACGCACGATCGGGTTGCTGGTCAGCTCGCTGCCGATGTCACCCGCACTGCCCGACACCACGCTGAAAACACCCTTTGGGATACCGGCACGCTGCGCCAGCTCAGCCAGGGCGAATGCGGAAAACGGGGTTTGCGACGCCGGCTTGAGGACCATTGTGCAACCGGCGGCCAGCGCCGGGCCGGCTTTGCGGGTGATCATCGCGGCCGGGAAGTTCCAAGGAGTGATGGCGGCGGTCACGCCAATCGGCTGCTTGATAACGATCAGGCGCTTGTCGGGCTGGTGGCCAGGAATCACGTCACCGTAGACGCGCTTGGCTTCTTCGGCGAACCATTCGATAAACGAGGCGGCGTAGACGATTTCGCCCTTGGCTTCGGCCAATGGCTTGCCTTGCTCCAGGGTCATCAGGCGGGCCAGGTCTTCCTGGTTCTCGATGATCAGTTCGAACCAGCGACGCAGCTTGTTCGCGCGGTCCTTGGCGGTCAGTGCACGCCAGGCCGGTAGCGCCTTGTCGGCGGCTTCGATGGCGCGGCGGGTTTCAGCGGCGCCCATCTTTGGCACGGTACCGAGAATCTCGCCCGTGGCAGGGTTGTTGACCTTGATGGTTTGACCGTTGTCCGCATCGACCCAAGCGCCATCGATAAAGGCTTGCTGGCGGAACAACTGGGTATCTTTGAGCTGCATGTCGGCTTTCCTTAACAGCACCGCGCGCACGCGGAGCGAATTAGAGTTGTTGAAAGGCGCCTTGTGGGCTGCCGTCAGGGAAATCAGCCCCAGCGCGCGGAAGAAGTTAAAGAGCGCACGGGAGACAGAGCGTTTGAAATCTCAAACGAATCCTAGGATCAATGGGGGTACAGGGCAATAGGATGTTCGAAAAAAAGAACGAAAACGGCGCATTTGCCGGTTTTTTCTGATCAGCGTAGCTGGGCCAGATTTCATTGCATCGTTCGGTGGCGCCCAGCGCAGGGCCTCTATACCGCAGAGTCCTACACTCAAACGCCCAAAGACCAGCATGGACGCCCAAGGTCGACATGGGTATGATGTCGCCCGCACAAGCATCCGTAGCTCAGCTGGATAGAGTACTGCCCTCCGAAGGCAGGGGTCGTGGGTTCGAATCCCGCCGGGTGCACCATATAGCAGTCTCGGGCTGTCTCTGACAGTCTACGAAACACCCCAAGAAGCCCGCCCTGTGCGGGCTTTCTTGTTTCTGGCTATCCATCCCTGTCCACCCCTATAACTTCCCGCCGTGTATGCCCACGTGTATGCTTTGAGATTCCTAGAACTGGAGGCATACAGGAAGTGAAGCGCTCTGAAATCAAACGCCGCCCCTTAGCAGACACCACGCTTGCAGGCCTGGAGCCTGAGCACGCTACATATCGGGAGCAGGACGGGAATGGCCTGTACTTCCGGGTGAAACCTAACGGTCAAAAATCGTGGGAGCTGCGCTACAAAAAGCCAGACGGGAAATGGTCTTGGCTGGGTCTCGGCGGCTACCCGGAAATCAGTGGCTCTTTGGCGAGACAGAAAGCAACTCAACTGCGGGAAGACGCATCGACCGGCAAAAATCCATTGGTGAGCAAGCAAGCTCGCAAGGTTGCAGACCAGGTTGCTGCCAACAACACCTTTGAATCGTTAGGCCGCGAGTGGTTTGAGGCCAGACGCACAAGCTGGGAATCAGGTACGTCTCGACGAGTACTTGGCGCACTCGAGCTTCACGTGTTCCCCATCTTCGGCAAACGCGTGTACACAGAAATATTGCCCCTGGAATGGATGGAGTTTCTACGCGGCATGGAGCAGAAGGGGATCATTGAACAAATGGGCCGAGTTCGTGCCTTTTGCAAAGAGATCTATGACCTGGCTCGCGTAACAGGACGAGCTGTCCACAACCCACTTGAAGGTCTAAGCAAATTCCTGCAATCACGTAGCGCTGAAAACTATGCACACGTGTCGATTGAAGAACTGCCTGCGCTACTTCGAGCAATCAATTCCTACCCTCACGCAAAGGACGTTCGTATAGGGCTTCGCTTGCTTTCCTTATTAGCATCGCGCCCGAGCGAGATCCGAGAAGCACGCTGGTCAGAAATCGACCTCTCCAAAAAGCTATGGACGATCCCAGCCGAGCGAATGAAACGTCGTCGCGAACATGTCGTGCCTCTCTCTCGACAGGCAATCGAAGCGCTCACAGAGTTACGAACACTGACAGGTGCGTACCCTCTCCTATTTCCAGGCAGGAAAGACAGGACAATACCCCGTAGCAACACCGTCTTTCTAATGGCGCTCCGCAGACTGGGATATGCCGGTCGGCAAACAGGCCACGGCTTTCGTCATATCGCGAGCACCATACTCAATGAGCAGGGTTTCGATGAGAATCACATTGAGGCCCAGCTCTCTCACGCAAAGGAAGGAATTGCAGGGGTGTACAACAAGGCGGTTTACCTGCCTCAGCGCAGAGTGATGATGCAGTGGTACGCAGATCATCTGGATGAGCTAGTAGATGGCAACATTATTCAGGGACAGTTTGGAAAGGCGGGTTGAATACGCCAACCCCATACCCATCAAAACTCGATGTTACTGGTGTTACGCACGTTACGCATCAGACCAACCAATTGATTTTATTGAATATTTCTTGCGTAACACGTATTAAAAGAGATCCGTACACCATGTGTTACGCGTCAAAAGCGTGTTACGCCTAAGGCGCCCAAAACCTCTGGCGGCCATCTCTTATTGGGCGCCCCACGCTGAGGAGGGGCCGCTGTTATCGGACTACCAGAAGGGGCGCAGGGGACTACCGTTCGTCGGGACTTTACCGGGTTTCATTTCTCACTTTCCGATTTTCAACTGTATAGAAAACCAGTAGGGCAAGGTAGGACAGCCCCGGAAAAAACTGAAACCTTGCTGCGATCTTGCTCAATTAAATTGTCTTATCCATAAAACCTGCGCCGAAAATTATAAAAATAAAACTTTTAAAAAATAGAAAATCGTTTACATAGCTGGGGCCTGTACGAACTACGACAGGTAACGCGCCATGCAGCCTCACGACACTTCAGACCACTCCACTACCTCTCTCACCCCTGCTTGTTTGCTCACTACCGACCAAGTCGCTAATGCACTAGGTCTGTCCAGCCGAACGCTTGCCGCCTGGAGAAGTTCTCGCAGCAACTCACTTCCCTATATCAAAACCGGGTCTCGGGTTCGTTATCGCTCCCAAGACGTGGTCGCGTGGCTTGAAACCCAACTGCGCTCACCTGCAAAAACCGCTGGAGACAGGACCTGATGAGCGCCCCAAAGCAATCTGCAAAAGTTGTGGGGCTCGCCCCCTCCACTCCACGAGAAAGTCACCAAAAGGCCCCTAGCGGATCCGCATGCTTGCCGATCAGCGCGCCTCATACGGAAATGGGACAGTTCGATCCGGCCGCCACGCTGATACGCATCAATCAAGTCATAGCCCTAACAGGTATCGGCCGCGCAACGGTTTACAAACTTATGAGCCAGCCCGAGAGCGGCTTTCCGCAAGCGGTGAAGCTCACCGACAGCAATGCGCGTGGGGCTCCGGTCGCTTGGGTATTAGCCGAAATTTTGAATTGGACGCGCGCGCGTATCGCGGCCCGCGACCGGGTGGCTGCATGAGGAACCGTGTCGCTGATAAGGCCATTTTGCAGCCCTTCTCTGTACTCAGAAAAGTCGGTTTCTCGTCACGAGGGATGCAACGTTTTGAACGTCACCGCTCAGAGCAAAAACGCCTGAACCGAGTAGTTGTCGTCATGCGATGGGCAGACGGCACCTGGTGTGCATTGTCATTACCCAGCGGAGCCCCGCGCGCAGTGGTCTTGGATGAAGGGCAGCAAATCGACGCTTACGAAGATGCACGATCTTGCCTCGACGGCGACTTTCTCCCACTGCTCTCCCTGCGCTGGGAAGCAAATGCCTGAAACGAAAACGCCCCCGGCGGCAACCGGAGGCGTTGAGGTAAATCTACATGCCTGAGCAATTTATTCCCCACCGAAAAAATCCGCAAGCGATCCACACAGTTGCGCTTTCAAAAAACGGACGTTACTCTCTGGCCGTCGCTGCAAATTCAGCGACCGGGTTTAGCGGCCCGAGCACATACAGGCGCACAAGCGCTTCCGACTCGATTGCATGCGCTTTTTTTGTGCCTGCGACTCTCGTTTATGGTGGCTGTGCGTGGGAGACCTTCGGGTCTGCCGGGGTCCTGTATGCCCGGTCCGCTAACCCGCGCACAGCTGCCACCCTAATTCGTTTAGCGGCGAACCGTGGCAGCTCCTCACATACAGGAGCTTCACCAGATGCACGCCCTCAATCCGTCCAAAATTCGCGCCGCCGCTCATCGAGCAATGGCTCTCGCCGCTTTACACGCCAACTCCAGCCTCGCTACACGCCTTTCCCGTTACAACGCCCATATGTCCAAAGCGCGAGCCCTGGAAGCCGCAGGGGGTGCCCAATGAGCATGCTCCCAGGCTTTGCACTTCCCGAGGATCTGCTCTGCGTCAGCCAAAACGCCGAAGCCGGTCTGCCTATCGACGCCATCACCTGTGCGCTCGACCGTGCCGACTCCGTTCTCATGCTGTTGGAAGATCACTTAGAGGGAGATAAACCCCTGCTTTCCAACCGCGTGCTGTCGTCAGTTATTTGGGATGTTCGCGGCACCTTAGGCCTGATCAAAACACTCACCATGTACGGTGATGCTTCTTCTGTGCCGATGAGCCAGAAAGGCGGTGCACTGTGACCCACTCCAGCACTCGTGGACGCTCTGAGTTTTCCCCTGCCAACGGTAACGGCCAAAACCTGTTTCGGGTGAATGCCGGTATCCCACTAGAGGACGCACTTGAAGCCGTCTCCCAGATTCTGCACCACGCCAATCAACTGATCCTCGACGCAGCCATCAGCGATGCGGGCGAGCGTTTTAGTTGGCCTGCGTTCTATCTCGGCGAGATGGCCAAAGCGCTGATCGACGACGTGAACGAGGCGTTGCTTGAGTCGAGGATCGCACCATGACTCAGCGCACCGGCAACACCTCAAAACGCCCGAGCTTTGCCGACGTAAAAAGTGTTGCCCTGAAGAACATAGACCGTGTGCTTGCTCACTGGCTGCCAAACGGCAAACGCGTCGACGGCGGCAAGGAATACACCGCACCGAACCCCACGCGTACAGACAAACGCGCTGGCTCACTCAAGATCAATTTGAGCAAAGGCACCTGGGCGGATTTTGCCACCGGCGATAAGGGCGGAGACCTGATCGACCTGGTCCGCTACATCGACGGCGGCACGGACGTTGAGGCCTACAAAAAACTGGCGGATTTTCTCAGCGTTTCCGCTGGTTCAGCGACAACCAAAAGCGCACCGGCCAAGAACGCAACGCCGGAGTGGATCGCGATTCGACCGATCCCGGCCGAGGCCATGAACAAGTGCCCAGCTAAACACCGGCAACACGGTGTTCCGTCAAAGGTGTGGATCTATCGCGACGCGCAGGGCCAGCCAGTCATGGCGCTGTATCGCTTCGACCTGGGCCCAGATGAAGACGGCAAACCGAGGAAGGTCTTTGCACCGCTTACCTGGTGCAAGCGTTCCGATGGGCAAACCAACCAATGGCGTTGGCAAGGATTGCCGGAGCCTCGGCCTCTGCTACGCCTGGATGAACTGGCACAGCGCGCCGACGCACCCGTGGTGCTGTGTGAGGGCGAGAAAGCAGCTGACGCTGCCGCTGAACTGATGCCCGACTACGTTGCCACCTGCTGGCCGAACGGCTCCAATTCTTGGCACAAGGCCGACCTGACGCCACTCAAAGGGCGCACAGTGGTGCTGTGGCCGGATAACGATGCCAGCGGCAAGACTTGCATGGACTCCATCGAGCTCAAGCTGATTGAGCTGGGCGCCGATTCAGTGCAACGAATCTCGCTCGACGTGTTCAAGCTCAAGCCCAGCAGCAAAGGCAGAAAGCCGACATTCGTCAAAGGTGGAAAATGTGCAGACGGCGACGATGCAGCGGA
The DNA here is from genome assembly GCF_963970835.1 of Pseudomonas sp. EA_15y_Pfl1_P101. NCBI lineage: Bacteria > Pseudomonadati > Pseudomonadota > Gammaproteobacteria > Pseudomonadales > Pseudomonadaceae > Pseudomonas > Pseudomonas sp. EA_15y_Pfl1_P101. The sequence continues at coordinate 222,796 of NZ_CAXAPA010000010.1, forward strand.
TGCAGTAGCCAAAGGCTGGACCGCTGGCCACGTAGCCGAACTGGTGCGCAGCGGTGATTTTTTCCTCGGTGCCGCTGAGTCAACTGATCCCCAAAAACAGATGGCCAAGGCGCCCGCCAAACGCCCCGCGAAATCGAAAAATGATCTGTTACCGGGCGGCTTTCGCCTGACGCCTGAAGGGGTGTTTTATTCCGGCGATGATGGCGAAGCGCGTCCTGTGTGTTCGCCTCTCGAAATCATCGCCCGCACTCGCGACGACAAGGGCCACAACTGGGGCTTGCTGGTCGAGTTCGATGACCCGGACGGCGCTAAAAAACGCTGGAACATTCCGGCACGAACCATGACCGGCGACTTCGGCAAGGATGTTCTCGGTCCACTGGTAGACATGGGCCTGCGCCTTGCTGGAAGCCGATCAGGACGCAATGCCCGCAACGACCTACAAAGCTATCTCGGCGGCTTCGACAGCGCCCAGCGCGCACGTTTGGTGACGCGCCTGGGTTGGCACGACAACGCGTTCCTTTTGCCCGAACAGCAAATCGGCTCACACGCCGAACATCTGCATTTTTATGAGGCAGGTGCCCAGCTGCCACCGATCAGCGAGGCGGGCTCTCTGGAGCAATGGCAGCAGCAAATCGGCGCACTGTGCGTTGGCAACCACCGCTTAGCATTTGTCGTCTCTGTGGCGTTTGCAGGCCCTTTGCTCAACCTGCTCGGGCATGAGTCGGGCGGTTTCCACCTGTATGGCGACAGCTCCGGTGGCAAGACCACTCACCTACAAGTCGCCGCCTCGGTTTATGGCGGGCCGCGCCTAGTGCGTTCCTGGCGCTCGACAGACAACGCCCTGGAGTCCATCGCAGCCGCTCACTCAGACGGCCTCCTGGTGCTAGATGAAATCGGAATGTGTGACCCACGCATCATTGGCGAGACGGTGTACATGCTCGGCAATGGCACTGGCAAGGCCCGGGCGAATGATCGAGGACAAGCGGGCCGGCAGGTGCAGGAGTGGCGCTTGCTGTTTCTCTCGACCGGCGAGAAGACGTTGGCGCAGCACATGGCGGATGCCAACAAGGAGCTGAAAGCGGGTATGGAAGTCCGCATGCTCGCCGTACCTGCGGATGCCAGCAAAGGCCTCGGCATGTTCGATGTGCTGAATGGTTTTGAGGATGCTGCCGCCCTCTCTGATGCGCTCAAGGCCCGTGTCGCCAAATACTACGGCACACCCCTCACCGCCTTCCTCCACGCGCTGTGCGCGCCTGGAGAAATGCTCAGATGGTCGGTGATCGTTCGCCGCACGGTGGAGCAGTTCATCACCCAAAACCTGCCCGCGTCGGCCAGTGGTCAGGCGCAACGTGCCGCCCTTCGCTTCGGCCTCGCGGCAGCGGCCGGAGAGTTGGCCACCGCCTTTGGCGTAACCGGCTGGCCGGATGGCACGGCCACGATCGCCGCACGGGTGTGTCTGCATGCATGGCTCGCCGAACGCGGCGGCGCCGGTAACTTCGAGGGCGATGCGATCTTGGCGCGACTGCGCCAGGTCATCGAGCGATTCGGAGAAAGCCGCTTCACCCGCTGGGAATCTGCCGCCGCCAAGATCGATGAACACGGCCCACGCACGATTGATCGGCTTGGCTTTCGCAAGACGTTGGAACACGGCATGGGCGATGCCCTGCACACCACCAACACCTACTACGTGCTGCCTGAAGCCTGGAGGGCCGAGATTTTCAAGGGCATGAACATCAGTGCGGTGAACAAGGAGTTGCTGCAACGGGGCGTGCTTGAGCCGGGAAGTGACGGTAAGGCGTACAGCTTGATTCGTCTGCCCGGGTTAGGACCTCAACGCTGCTATGTGGTGAAGACCGTTCCAGGAACGGATGAGAGCGAGGCTAGGGCCGCCTGAGGGCATGCCTGCTGATACAGGTAACGCCGGCTCATTCTCGGCCTCGCCAGCCGTTCGACAACCATCCTTATCAACCGCAACGCACAGAGACAATACAGATGAACACTATCCAAGAACTGAAAGACCGCCGCGACACACTGACCCTCGAAATGGAGAGCATTCAGCGTGACCTGGCACCCTTCGAAGCAGCGCTGGAAACCCCAGAGGTTATCCAGCAAGGCCGTCAACGGGCTGTGCAGGATGAAATCAACGATCACAAAAGACGCATCGACTCGCGAAGTTTTGAGATCCACCGTATGAATCAAAAGATCGATCGCCTTGAGGCACTGGCGAACCGTGAGACCTTGGCTGCGGGCTACATCAGCGCTATGGCGACCTGGAAAGCCGACGAGGTGGAACTCAACGAAAAGCGCAGCAGCATCGAGACCCGGTTGCAGCAGGTCCGCCAGAGCGATCAGGAAGACATGGCAAAAGCTCGACAAGCTGAGACAGACGCAGCCACAGCTTATGCGCAGGCTGTCGCCTGGGGCGATGTAGAGGGCGAGAAAGCCGCTAACGCAGAAGCCCAAAAGGCTGCAAAAAACCTTACGGCTGCGGTTGAGCATCACCGCCGCCAACACTTGCTCATCACGGCGCTAGAGCAGGAGCTGGTGACGATTGATCTGCACATCGCAGAGGCACAAAAAGAACGCGCCAAGATCGAGAACAAAGCGGCTCATCTGGCGAACACAGTGTTAGAAGAAAAGTGGAACGAGGCCGCCAAAGCGCTGCTAGAGACGGGCGGTCAGCTTTGGGCCGCACGTAATCTGATTAACAGGGATCCGGTAGCCTTGATGAAACTGGATATACCGGAACAGGGCGAGCGTTTCGGAAGCTGGACCTGGCAAGAACTCGCAGATCGCTCTCGCCAACACAGCCTGTTTGATTTATTGGCAGCCTAACCCAAACCTGCCCCGAAGCAACCGACGAAGGCAAATTGCTTCGGGTCTACCATAGGTCCGATCATGAACAAACCACCACAGAACAGCGCCCAGATGCCTGATTACCTTAGAACCCGAAAGCTCCATTTGAACGGGATAATTGTCTGCATGGCTGGCATGAAAAAGCTCAATGCTAGAGCAATCAAAGACAAGACAGTCGAGACTCTCACAATTGATGCAATCAAGGCAGAGCTTGATTTCATTGACCTCCAGCTCAAAAGAAAGAGCGGGTGATGAGGGCGCTGAAGACTGAGCAACTGCCGCTTTCACTAGGGTCTATCCTCGCGCCTAGGGCTTAGATCTTCTCGGCTTTTTGTCTATTCAACCGAAGGCATATTAGCGCTTTCGGCCGATTGTGTTTAAAAAGTCGATCCTTCCAGACCACACGTATACTGGCTGCTAAGACGTCTTTTTCGCCCAGCTATGCGAAAATCTGAGCTCGGAATCTTCCGAAAAAGTAAAGTTTTCAATTTCAGGCACGTGCTGTTTTGGCATGGAATTCAGAGCCGACTTGTTCATCAGAATCAGCAATGCCGGTCAGGCTCAGATGTGTACGAGCCTGGAGAAGTTTCACCTTTGACCTGACTGGATTTGCCTTTTCCGGCGCATCAGCTACGACTCTGCTTAGGATATGGCAGGGAGCGCTGCATCTTGACGGTCCAACTCCTGAACACTCACTAGCCTGTAGCTCATTGCACGTACGATGAAGTACCGATAGAGCTCCTCTGGTGTGCTCCCACGCACGTTAGAAAAACCCTCGGCTCGGCAGTAATCGGTGAGCTCAATAAGATACTTTTTTTCATCTGCCAACTTGTTAGTCAGGCGTTGGACTAAAGAGCTATGCCGGAATAGCTGATGCAACGCTGTGAGTTGTTTGAGGCGGCTAAGCCAAATCCAGAGTGCTTTATGGGCGCGAGTGAAAAGCGGCCCTTGGCGCTGACTGCACGCGAATTTGTAGGCATTCAGCAATTGGCGGAACTGGCTTTCCGAGAGGCCTTCATCAGTGTTGACCGCCAGCTCAGCGAAGCTAATCAACGCTCTATAACCATTATAAGTATCCGACTCTCTACTAGCTGTTTCACTGACCTTTCTGTATGCGTGCATCCTATGGATTGGATCAGAAATCTGGCTTATCAAAGTTAGCTGCATACTATGAGCGGCAACGAAACAATGCTGTCTTCTTGCCTGATCAGCAAGTCGCTGAAGCCTTTTGTATTTATCGGCCTCACTTGAAATATCAAGCAAAATACTACGAGCACTATAAAGTTGCTCTCCTTTAACTCTCGTAGCTATAGCATTTTCTGCGCATTTTTTTGCAGCTGGAATATCGTGTAAGCGTTCGTGCGAAAATGCTAAATTCACATAAATTGAAGCGACCCTCTCTGCTGTGTTTTGATCAAGCAATAATGATTCAAATTCGCTTATTGATTCTGTGTATCTGCCAAGCATACGGATAGCACGCGCATACTTGTAGCGCATGTCTTTCACTAAATGATAGTAATCTTCGCCATCTAGCTTCTGCAGCACAGACCGGCAGAGCTTTACGATAAAGAGGTATTTGTCATCTTTATCCAGTCTGGCAACGTAACGGTTGAGCACACTAATTCTATTATGCAGCTCTTTGCGCGTGCAGTCCTTGTCTTCCAATGCATCAGAGAATAAGCGTAACAAAATGACGCTGGCATTTTGCTCAACGATTGCGCCTATTTTTGTTTCGGTATTTCGAGGCACAATGGTGAACTTTGGTTTATCCAAGCGCCAATCTCGCCCAAAATAAACATCTGCAGCCTCCTCATAAAGTGCAGGTAGTTCGCTTTCGAGTTTGCGATACATAAATTGTAAAACGGCAGGCTTCAAAACAACAAATCGCTCTTGCTCACCTCTCAATGTACCGAGCTCGAAGCTTTCAGCTGTATCTGCCAGACCCAACGATACCAGTCGATCCGCCATGCCCGGCCTAATTCTTTGATTCCCCTTGAAGTATCTAACAGTTTTAATTCGTTCTCCATGGGGGAAAAACGTTAGCGCAGTCAACAAGTCGTAGGTACGTGCTTCCAGACCTTCCTCTTGCTGAAGCATTTCAATCGCGCTGGTTAGCATCGGAGATAAGATCAGACAATCGTCGATAGATTGGCGTGAACTGCCGTTGACCACATTTTCAAACGTATCGTAGCTAAGCAGCTTTAAAGCTCGATCTATCCGGCCAGGCACTCCAAATGTATGACTATAAAAAGCTCCGAAGTTTAGATCAATTTCAGAAACATTCTGGCCGTCGGGATGAAGTTCAACGTAGGTTCTGCATTCAGCCTCATCCAGCGGGCGTAACACCAATGGGTTTATCCCAACGATATCAGGCCGGATATGCAGTCGAACAAAAATCTTTATTCCTCTGCAATACTCAGTTAATACACTGACCAACTCTTTGACCCCTTGTAACACAGCCAAGGACTTTGCGGAGTTAGAGTGCAAGTTAACATTGTCGAGGATCAAATATGAATTACCGATAGCGCTTAAACTTTCACAAAGGCTATTGATGTCGCCATCAATAGCAATACTCTGAAGTGCGGCTATCTCATCCAATCCATTGAAATCACATAAATCGAGGCGAAAAACGGGAAGCTCATCACCGCCATCTCGATGCTTGAGTGAAGAAAAAAAATCATCTCCGCCCATGTCGAATTCAGAGAGGACCCATACAACTCTTTCACGGGTCAGCATTTCAAAAGCCTTTAACACCTCCAGAGGACGGCAATCCATATAGGGCTGAAGGCGGGGTAGCTCATACCGCAAACGCGCCAGCTTCTCAGTCGGTCGAATCGCCCCATCGCTTGTTGGTGCATCAATCAGGCGTGGGGTTAATGCTTTTTTATAGGTGCAAGAGACCTCAATGGCCAGTGAAAAGTGAATGATCTCTCATCACCTTTGAGTACACGCCCATCAGCTTCTACTTCCCAAACTCTACTTACCTTTTGAACGATACGACGAGGCCAGACCTCGCAAATTTCGTTACCGGCATCTAACTTAGCAAATGTATACCCATGCCTCCGGTCAGTCTCCCCTCGAATTTTTTCTAGGCCAAATAATGATGCAGCTTGAAAAATTCGACTTTTATGGGCACCAATAGTTTGTTCACTGGGTAAATTGTCGTGCATGTGGCCAAAAAAATGCGCATCAAAATACTCTGAAACAAACACGGAGCTCTGAAATTCCTCCCGCGCATCGGGACTGAACCAATCTTCTGGATGGTGCGTAACTAGAAAATTTACATCATTCTGCATAGCCCATGCGGGAAAATCATCTCTAGTTACGGAGCTAAGTTGTTCAATGGCAATATCTAAGTGCGACTTTGGAATCTTGTTGGATAGATGCGTCCATGACGAGTTGAGACCTATCAGCCCCACGCTCAACCCATTGACCTCTAAAATCGTAGAAGTGTCACCCGGAAATAGACCTGCCTGAACATTAGCAGTCGGAATGTCTGCGTCAGTAAGAGAAGCCATAAAACTAGTATAATTTTCAAAACACGCATTCAGTTCTGTTCGATAAATAAAGTTTGGCTTTTCTAAAAGTGCCCGACGGGCACCGTCGTTGTTTCGAAGGTCGTTTGCCACATGTAAGAAAACCGAGTCCTCACCTGGGCGAACAAGATCATGATTGCCTGGTACCGCAAAAAGAACCGGCTTACTCCCCAGCGTACCAAATGTATCCCAAAGCCTTACCAAGTCTGCTTTTACTTCATTAAACTCGGTGGTCGAGCCTTTAAAAGCAAGGTCGCCAGAGAAAATGACGAGGTCAAGAGGTCCATTGCGACTGATTTGGCTAGTGATGTCCTGCACAATTTGTTGACGAACTAACGGCCATGACTGACTTGTGCCATCCTGCCCTTTGTGCAAATCACTTATGTGCATCCAATGTAATGTATTTGACCTATTCATCGTGCGCGGTTCGCCGTGTAGGTAATAATCTTATGATCATGATATTAACAGAACCTTGTTCATAGTGTGGTGCACTTCTGAAAATCTCCCGACAGTGGCCTTTGAATTTGGTACATGTGGGCCTTGCCGGTCGGTTTTAGCTGCTAACTAGCTCACGGGACTCTGCTTTTTCATCATTTTCGCTTGTCAAGGGTCGCCTTCATATCTGACTGAAGCACCCGATTTTTTATACATTGGCTGACTGCTGCCTTTCCGGACCTAGGACTCCAAGCCAAGAGTGCACAATCCATGATCGAACTAAGACGTCCCATCCAATGATAGTCATTGCCATTGACATAGCCGGGGCGAACGGCTCCAGCGCTAGCCATCTTCGAACTTGGGTAATTCAGATAGAACAATCTCACTTACGCTTCCTATTTACCTCAATCTTTCCATTATTACCGTCGTAGCTACTTACAGTCTTTTCCCGCTGAAGACGTTCCAAGAGCTCACGGTCAGCAAGAGTATCCGGCACTCGCAATTTACTGCGGCCCACCTCAGTGAGGTTAGGATAATCACCGTCAAGTGATTGCAGGATGGTGAAGAGCTGGTCACGACTAATCACACCTAGTTTTGGCTTTAGCAGCAGTACTATCTGCTGCGCTGAGACATCTTCTTGCGCCATCTTCTGAACAACATTGGGCGATAGTTCGTATCCAAATCGGATAGCGAATTGTGCAAGGGCATCCAGCCCTCGACGGTCCGCCATCTCCGCATATTCCGACGCTTGCTTGACAACAACATCCTTGATTGCCGAATTGATCTCATCGCTTTTCAGAAGCTCTGCCAGATCCGCGCCTACCAATACCGGGGTCATGTAGCTCGAAAACTCACGCGACTCTCGGATAAACCCTTTGCGCGTCGACCAATCAGTTGCTGCAAGGTGCTCATAGGACGCTGCGTCATCCGCAATGATTTCGTACTTGAGCAACTGCGCGAAGAGGTCGCCAACTTCCGGCGCGACTTCGCCGACCCCGAGGTAATAGCGCAGGCTCAAGCTCGCGACCAGCTTAGTGCGGAGCACTGCGGATGGGAGCTGATCTCTTGCCGCCAAGATCGCTACTGCCAACGCTGTCTTCGACTCCTCGTTAGCGGTGCTAGTGTCAGTGATCTCGGCAGCGGCCGTCAGGGTTTTCGCCAGCGGTCCATCGACCGCCCCAAGAACCACTACGTAGCGGCTAACGTTGCTGAACGTTACTGAGACACGCCTATGGTCGGCCAACGCAGGCCACGCGCCCTCAGCCACCTCTGCGAGATCGGTGACCTCACAATCTGAAGCTGCACGTTCGATCACATCACCGAGACGAGGCGCTTCTAGCGAGAGTACATCTTCGATCACTGTGAGGAAGTGATCGTTCGCGTCTATCGTCGTGGAAGCGCCATCGATAGCCTCCAGGTACTTGCTCAAATGCCTGAGCACATATTCGTAAACCGTCTTGCTCCGATCCCGAATGACGTCGAGGGCCACGGTTGTTGCATTGTCGATGGCGATAGCGAGGTTCTGGTACGTGATCTCATATAAGTTGCGTGACACGAACGACGTGCGAGTATGGGGCCCCAACAGTTTCAGACACGGTACGGCAATACCGGCATCCCTAAAGAGCACGCTGATACGTTCGGCCTGTGCTGGCATGGTCGCATCGGACGTTAGAGCCGTAAACTCAGCGTAATGCGCCGATAGGTACGATGACACTGCAGAATCTATTCGCTGCTTTGAAGACGTGAGGTGTGCTAGCACTACATTCATAAGCGTTAGTCTTGAAGAGTCGTCTAGGTCCGCCTGACTCACGAGATAGGTGAGCACTTGTGTGGACGCGACCGTGAACCGCTCGATGAGCCGTAGGCACTCTTTCCCTGCGGTAAGGTAAGCCTGCAGAAAACTAACCTGACGCTCCCCAAGACCAACTAAGGAGCTGATCATGATGTCGGCCGCGTCGAGATGTTTGGACAGAAGATGGTCTAGGATAGCGATGTTGTAAAGCGCAGGCTCCTTCAACGCGCTCTTGCCTCGTTCGCGGACAACGGCGTCCACGTCCTCCGGGGTAAGCTGGAAGTGCTGATCCATCACGTCTCGCTCGACGTGATGAATAATGAAATTCGTGGCGGCGGAACCCACGCGATTACCGTGGAAGGTTGAGGTGTAAAGCGTGAAGTTGCGGTTGATATACCCGGAACGGATGATCTGGTACGCCAAGCCCGGCGTTAGTATGATCTTGGAAATTGACTCGAGGGATTGCTTGCTGTCCTTATAATGGACGAGGAATTCCGGTCGTTTGATTAGATCACCAAGATCAGCGCTCCGCAGGAACTTGATTTCCTCCATCTTATCGTCAATCTGCTCAGTGAGCGCCTCACGATCCACTTCGTTCCAGCTCTCGGCGTCCAGCGGATCACCAAATGCAGCCGCAAGACTGTCGCGAGTGAACGACAGTGTATGACCGTGGTAGTTGTCGTAATATTTGAGTGCCGAGTCTCCATCTGGAGAGACGAAGTCTATCCAGAACTGCGCTCCCTTGAGATCTTTCGAAGACATCGCAACACCCGCGAGCGAGTACGTTGCATTCTGGGTCCTAAAGCCTGCAGCTTCAGCTGTCCGTTGCACATGCGCAAGCAGGCGCTCGCCCATCTGAGTACTGAGGGTGGAGGCCCTATTGATGCGCGTGGTCTGCTGGCGAAGCACACGAAGCTCGCCCTCGATCCGCCTGATGTTCTCAATCACAAGTTCACGGCTGAGCTTGTAGAGCATGTCCAGCTTGCTATGACCCAGCCGAATAGTCTCGAAGTCTGTTAGGTGCGTGCTCTTGTAAAGCATCATCGCAAACAGGTCAGTCTCACTCAGGTTGAGCTGCTTACCATCGCCAGAGAAGATTCGGTCGCGGAAGACGATGAATTCGTTACGGATGTTCTTGAGCAGCCTCATATCCGGTACGTACTGCGTCGCTAAGTCGAGTAGCTCCGGAGCTACCTTGTGCTCGATTTGACCCAGTAGCTGTAGCGCCAAGTTGCGAGCGCTCCGGTGCGTAATAAAGGGAACCACCGGGATTACCAGATCGAAAAATTTCGTACGGTTGGCGCGTATAGCCTCAGCCTGTGCCGGATCGTGCGTCGTGAGCACTTCTGTATTAGGCCTGCGACCTTCTATATCCAGGCCGATTCGATCGAAGATACTGTCTTTGATGGCATAGATGAATCGGATCGGTTTCTTGATCTGGGGCGAAGCGTTGAGCAAAGTGTTCAGCGCTCGAAGTGTCTCGAAGATATGAGAGTCGTTGAACCTGTCGATGTCCTCGAAAAGAACAACATCGCGGTCTGAAACCTCAAAAAAGTAGACGATTTCGTCGAGGTATTGGTCAAAGTATGACACGGAGCTTTCGTTGAGCGTGACGGTTGCTGCCCCTGCGGAGAACTGCTTGATATGCAGTTTGCCATAGAATAACCAGCTCGCCAGCAGCGTAATCAGCGTCGCAGTGCTACAAATTACAGGGTGAGCCCATACACCAATATCCACAAATGGCATGAACGCAGATGCAATCTTTACCGTCCATCCAGTCAACAGGAAAATTACGGCAACGATAACCCCCACCATTACCGACATTCCGATCGCTCGCCACCATCGGAAACGCTCAATACGACGAAACCGTGAGCCGGGGGTTCTGCTCGGGTATTCTCGATAGAGCAGCTGTTTAACAATCTCTTGCTGGATTCGATTGGTCGGGGTCGTGGCCTGGATAGGCACCGAATTGTCAAGCTGGGAAGCTTCGATAGGTGCGAGTGTGGAGAGAGATAACTCCACGATACGATTATCCTGCCGCCGAGCGACTTCCCACATGATGCTGCTCTTACCGACCCCGTAGTTCCCGGACAACGCTATGTTGCGGATCTGATTCTTGGCGAGGGCAGCTTCTATAGCAGCGACATAGCAGCCATGCTCTTCTGCTAGGTACTCGGGAGTAAGCGGGACAAGCTCCCACGTATCCTTAGCAGGCCCCTGTTCAGAACAGAAGATGCCCCGAACACGATTACGGAAGCCACTCAAAAAATGACAGACCACATGTCCTCCTGACGAAATATCCTAAATTGCAGCATTACCACATACCGTGCCAAAAAGCCGAACAAATTTACTGGCTCTGATATGCACGCGCGGATGCTAACCCTCCATCTGTTGCATGCAGGAACACATTGTAGCGTTAATGCCGAAGCGGCGACTCAACTGGATGCTTACAGCGAAGTGTCTTGAACTCGAGTGCGGCAGACGGATGCAATTGCCCGCTACTTGTCGGCAGCGGCTCTTCTAAGTGCAAGGCTCTATTCCGATGACAGCCGCCTTATTCATCAGTAACCGCTCCTCGCAGAGCATCCACTGATGTAACACCTATTTGCCACGTAACACGTATATCGCCAAAGCAAGCACAGCTGTGTAACGCCATATAAATCATTTAAAATCAGATAGTTAGAAGCACATGTAACACGCGTAACACCCGTAACACGGTTTTGAAAGGGTATCCCCTAGCCCCATTCGTATTGCTCCTCCAGCGAAACGATATCGATCATGCTCTTGGCTTTGGTTAGATAGTGGCGGACCCTGCGAATATTGGTTTGACACGGGGTAGGAAACCCGCGTGATCATGTCAGCGGAAAGGAGCCCAGCTTAGTGAACAGGTGAACCGGGTGAACTGCTGTTCACCAGTGCATTTGCCATATGAATCGGAAAACCGCTGGGGACCCTGGGCATTTCCGATAGACACGGGGCATAGAACCCGCCGGATCTGGTTAGTGGCTGGGCTCCAAAGTTAGTTGACTGGTTGACCGAGTTGACCAGGACAATCGTTCACTATCCTGAACGAAACCCATGACCGTTACAGATCCGGTAAGGATGCTCTTTTCTCTTCAAGATCCTTTCAATTTCAACGTTGAAATTTCAGTAAGCTGGTGCGGCTGCCGCTACCACGATCCCGCGGGTTTCATGCCCCGTGCTGGAAGAAAAACCTCAGGGTCCCCAGCAGCTTTTCAGCCCCGCCCACCTTTTGCACGGACGCAATGGCACCGCCGAACGAAACACCGACTAGTATCAGAACAGAGAACGTTATCAATCAGGGGTAGGGAAAGCGCTATGGATATGGTTCGTGTCAACTCGACGGCTATCACAGCTGTCGGCTATGACCCCGCGACAGGCAGGATGAAAATCACGTTCAAGCAAGGGCGTACTTACGACTACTGCCACGTCCCACCTAACATTCATCAGGGCCTCATGGGGGCCGGCTCGAAAGGTACTTATTTCGATAGGATGATCAAGGATCGGTACCAGTGCTAGACCTGGGCATACAGGCGTATTTCAAGCCAGATGCACACCCAGCACGGGGGGCCGTGTATGCCCTCGTGTATGCCTAACCGAAACACCACCACAAGAACCCTTATAAACCGGGCATCTTACCGCCCAGTTCAAACGACGCCGGGCCACCAGATATGATGAAACAGCCCCAGGTCAAAAGGCCTGGGGCTTTTTGTGGGGTACATGAGCAAACGGTGATGTCTTGACGTGCGGCTTATGGAGATGCATGCATCCTTTATTAGCTGCCGCCTATTTTGATAGGTTGATGCAAACCTGTTCGTTCAAAACTAAAAAAGTTACGATTTTGCTATTTCATCCAGCTCGCCAGTAAAACATAAAGGGAAATTCCAATGAAAAAATGGATTAGAAATTTGATTGTGGCGGCCGTTGCAGGCACCTTTAGTATTCTCATATTTCCAGCATTACTCTCCAAGTTCAACAAGGATAGCGAAGCCAGCTCATCCGCCTTTAAAGAGCATTATGTCCTTTTGACCAAAAAAGGCACTGAGTGCCTCGCACTGGATCAAAAGCTCCAACAACAAAGCGTACAGCTGGCGGGGTCGATGATCTTGGCTCGCAAAGAACTTAATCGAATGGTACAAGCAGACTTCAACATCGGACCGGATTATGAACCGATAATAAAAACCGTTCTGCAAAACTTTAGCGCTACCCAAGACACACACTCGCAGACATTAGCAAGTACGAACAACTGCTGGGCAGACTTGAAAAGCTTGATGGAAGAAACCTCCGTCGCAGCTGGAGTCTATGAAAAATACAAGGCCGCAGATCCTGAGCTTGTCTTAGAAGAAAACAAAATCAACATGGCAGAGCGCACCCTTCGCACCCAATATTTAGACCCAATTGACGCGGAGGCATTATATGAAAATCTCGTCAAAATGTCCTCTACCCATGACACTCAAAAACTTCGACAGCTCATTGGCTCGTTCGACAAAGGCTTCGAATCGCTCATTTCATTCCGCCAAGGGATGATAGACGTCACCACACAGAGAGTCCAACTTCGCAGCAAGTTCTATAACCTGAAAAAGGACTTCCTTGCCAAAGCACTAAGCGCAAGCAATTAGAGAATAAATAGCCAGGCATAACCATTCGACTTTTACAGCTCGCCAGCCTGTAGCCGAAGAGCATCGCCCCTCGGCACAGGCTGTGTATTCACAATTTGAACGCCTCCTAAGTTACCTCTGTAACGCTTCCAACCTAGCCGGTAAATCTTCCTCCGGGAAGCGCTCATGCAACACCAGCAGCTTCTCATCGGCCGCCTTGGTTTTCCCTGCCAGACGCAGGCTCACAATCTCCTGCAATCCTTCCTCTAACAATGGCAATGCGACCGGTACGCGTTTGCTGGATTGTTTGGCCGCTAGCTTATCAGCCAACGAACCGGCGATTCGAGCCTGAACTGGTGCACGCTCGGCCTGGGGCGGGGCGGCCATTCGGGCCACTGGCGCAGGCGCGGACATTGCTGGCGGGGCCGGGCGCGAAGCTTCCTCATGAAGTGCGGAGAAGGTCGCGATGGAGATTTCGGGTTGCGGCACGGGTGAACGTGTTACCACACCGATCATCAGGGCCAAGCCTGCGACAGTGGCAAACGCCATCTGCCAGCGTGGCTGCTGGCACGCTCGCACCCAACGCTGCCATAAGCTCGGCTGCGGCACCGGGGCTTCGCGGCGGGCGGCGTTGAGGATGAAGGCGTCGAGGGACGCAGGCGGCTCGCCGGTGCTGTGTTGACGAAAGTGCTGGATGAGTACGTCGTCAGGATCCGGGGTGTGTCGGGAGTCGGTCATGCGGGTATCTCCTCGGCCAGCAGGCGGCGCAGTTTCTGCTGGGCGTAACGCAGGCGGCTTTTTACGGTTTCCAGCGGGGCGCCGGTGAGGGCGGCGATTTGCGGCACTTCGAGGTCGCCATGCAAGCGCAGCAGGAAGACTTCGCGCTGGTCTTCGGGCAGGTCTTGCAGCGCGGCGTCGAGGCGCGCCTGGTCGCGGCTCAGGCTCAATTGCTGTTGGGGGCCGGCGCTGTCGTCGGCCTGGGCGTGCAGTTGCTCGTCGTAGCTGTCGTGCAGCGGGTTGTGGATGCCGTGCTTGCGCCAATGGTCAATCAGGCGGTTGCGGGCAATCTGGAACAGCCATGTGCGAAAACTCGCCCGGCCTTGTGGCTGGGTGGCGCTGCGGATCAGGCTGAGCCAGGTTTCCTGGTAGATTTCCTCGGCCAGTTCGGTCTTGTTGCTCAAGGACACGAGGAAGCGGTACAGGCCCTGGCGGTGCCGCGCATACAGCGCTTCAAACGCGGCAGCGTCACCGGTTCGGTAGCGGGCCAGCAGCGATTCGTCGCTGGGTGAAGCATCTGGTACGGCCATGTAAGTGGCGAACTCCTTCTAGCCAGTAAAACAGAACCCTTGTGGGAGCTGGCTTGCCTGCGATGGCATCAGCTCGGTGTCTCTGATGGACCGAGTCGCTTGCATCGCAGGCAAGCCAGCTCCCACATTGGATCGTCGTTGCATACGCGATCAGTGTTTGAGGCCCTGCGCCAGCTCTACCAGTTGCACAAACTCGCTGCGCAACCCGAACGGGTCATCGCCGCGGGCCGAGCGGGCCAGCGCGGCGGTGTCTTGCAGGTTCATGCTGCCAGTGTAGCGGCCATCGCCCTTGAGCTGTTGGGCGAACGCTGCCACGGCCGCCGCAAAGCGCAGGTCGTCGCTGGCCTTGGTGGATTCGGTGCTGATGGGCCGCGCGATCAACTGGCTTTCACCGCCCGCAGCGGGCTTGTAGCGCACACGCAACATCGCCAGCTCACCGGACTTACCCTCGCCTACAGGCGCAGCGGCGTAGCGTAACGGCTCCAACCAACCCTTCTCGCCCTTCGGCACAATCTCGTACAACGCAGTTACCGTGTGCCCTGCACCGATTTCACCGGCGTCGACCTTGTCGTTGTTGAAGTCCTCACGCTTCAGGGCGCGGTTTTCATAGCCAAGCAGGCGATATTCGCTGACACGCGCGGGGTTGAACTCCACCTGCAATTTCACATCCCGCGCGACCACGGCCAGGGTCGAGCTGAGTTGGTCGACCAACACTTTGCGGGCTTCGCGCAAGTTGTCGATGTAGGCGTAGTTACCGTCGCCCGCGTCGGCCAGTTGCTCCATCAGGTGTTCGTTGTAGTTATCCACGCCAAACCCCAGGGTGGTCAGGGATACGCCGCTTTTGCGCTGCGACGCGGCCATCTGCTTAAGGCTGTCGAAGTCACTGATGCCCACGTTGAAGTCACCGTCGGTGGCCAGCAGGATGCGGTTGATGCCCTTGTCGATAAAGCCTTCGCGGGCCATCTGGTAGGCCAGTTCGATGCCGGATGCACCGGCTGTGGAGCCACCCGCAGTCAGTTGCTCGATCGCATTGCGGATCTTCACCTTGTCGCGACCGGAGGTGGGCTTGAGCACCACGCGGGACTCACCGGCATAGACCACCAGCGAAACACGGTCCTGTTCACGCAACTGATCCACCAGCAATTTCAGGGTGCTTTTTACCAGCGGCAAGCCTTCGCGGCGGTCCATGGAGCCGGACACATCCACCAGAAATACCAGGTTGGCCGGCGCTAGGTCCGCCACGGCGCGGTCGGACGCCTTGAGGCCGATTCGCAGCAGTTGGGTACGTGGGTTCCACGGCGTGGCGGCCACTTCGGTGGTCACGCCAAAGGGCGAGCCATCGGTGGGCAGTGCATAACTGTAGGGGAAATAATTGACCATTTCCTCCAGTCGCACAGCACCTTCGGGCGGCAAGCTGCCTTGGTTAAGGAATCGCCTTACGTTGGCGTAGCTGCCGGTGTCGACGTCAGCGCTGAAGGTGGACACGGGCGTTTCAGCCACGCGATGCACCGGGTTATCCGGCAGGTTTTCGTATTGCTCGCGGGGCTCCCTGCGGTAGTCGAGGTTGGCCGTCTCGCGCATCTGCATCGGTACCGGCATGGCCATGCGTTTGACCAAGGCACCTTGGGTGGACGCGCGTTGCAGTTCGACGGTGGGCTCAGCCGGTTTGGCCAGTTCAGGGGATGAAGACAGCCCGCAGCCGGCCAGCGTTACCAGCAGGGTAACGGCGAAGCCCTGGGCAGTAGGACGCAGGAAGAGCAGAGGACGGGACATGGGCTGAACCTCGTGAATGAATGATCCGTTCACAAGGTCAGACGCAAGGTGTGGAGGGTTCGGGTTAAACCTGATTCGGAATGACACCACCCATCTACTGTGGGAGCTGGCTTACCTGCGATGCAGGCGCCTCGGTTTTTCAGTTAGACCGAGGTGATGCGATCGCAGGCGAGCCAGCTCACACATGGGCCGGTGCCCACAGTGGATGTGTGGTGTGCACAGAACCTGGGGATCAGTCCGTGCCGTACTTGGGGTTACGCGGCCCGTACAGAATCCCCGCGCGTTGCCCTGGCGACAACAACCGCGCACTGGTGATACCGGCAATCGGGTGCGCCGCATCGGTGGAGCTGTTGATCACCTGTTTGACCGCCGCGGTGATCAGCATGCCGACCAGGCCGCCGCCGTTGTTGTTGCCTTCCTCGCTGGAAGCATGCGCAGAGCCGGTCCACAGGGTGGTGCCGGTGCGCAGGTCGACCAGTTTGGCCGAGGCCGTGACGGAGGTGTCGCTGGAGATCAGCATGTACTTGGTGCCGTAATTGGTAACGGTGATGTACAGCGCCGCGTCCGCACCAAAGATGTCATGCAGCTTGGCCGGTGCCACGCCCTGGATATCGTTGGCGGTGGTCAGGCCGTTCTGGCGGAAGGTTTCGTCCACCAGGGCGATCGGCAACACGTAGTAACCGGCTTCGGCCAGCGGGTAGGTCACTTGCGAAACCAGGCTGTAGGACGCCTGCACTTCCGGCGATTCATTGATCGGCGGCAGTACCAGGATCGACTTGGGTCGCGACTGTTTGTACGCCGTGTAATCAATCGTCTTGGGGGCCGCGCAACCGCCGAGCAAAGCCAGGGCCAGCAGGGCGCCAGTGAGTTTTAACAGGCTCATTTAGTGGCGACTCCGGTCTTGGCGTTTTTCAGCAGGAAATCCATGTAGGTGGCGGACTCAGGGAACAACGCCTTCTCGGTGCGGAATTCCTGCACCATCTGGTCATCCTTGCCCATGCTCAGGTACAGCATGCCCAAGTGGGCATGGTAACCCGGCGGGGCCTTGCGGCCGCTGGCGTTGATCTTCTGCAGATCCCGCTCCAACGCCTCGACCTGCGCTTCCTTGGGCTCGCCCTTGAAGTACTCGTAAACCTGCGGCTGGTAGCTTTCCCATTGATACAGGGGCTGGGGCGCCGTCTGGCACCCGGCAACCGCCGCAACTGCTGTCAGCATCAGCGCCAACTTAACTGCCTTGCTCATCCGTGTACTGCTCCTTGAGGTGCTGCTGATCAGTTGCGTGGGTTCCAGGCGCCGGCGTTGATGCCGTCGACAAGGCGATTGATCGCTTCGCGCATGGCCAGGTCGAGGACCTTGCCATTGAGGGTGGAGTCGTAGCTGGCGGTGCCGCCGAAGCCGATGACTTCACGGTTGGACAGCGCGTATTCACCGGCGCCCTGGGTGGAATACACCACTTCGGAGGTGCTGATGTTGACGATATTCAGCGCGACTTTGGCGTAGGCCACCTGGGTCTTGCCTCGGCCGAGGATGCCGAACAGCTGGCGGTCGCCGGTTTCTTTGCGGCCGAACTCGGTCACGTCGCCGGTCACCACGTAATCAGCGCCCTTGAGCTTCTGCGCGGTGCCTTTGATTTTGGCTTCCTGGGAGATTTCGCCCATGTTGTCGCGGTCCAGCACGCTGAAGCGGTTGGTCTGCTGCAAGTGGGTGATCAGGATGGTCTTGGCTTGGCCACCGAGGCGGTCGACGCCGTCGGAGAAGATGCCGCGCATGTAGCTGGAGCGGTTGTCGAACTTGCCCACGGCAATCGGTACACGCACGCCGGAATAGGCAACGTTGGCGCTGGCGACTTGTTCCACCGGCAGCGCGCGGTTGCTCTCGGTGGCGCAACCGGCCACGGTCAGCAGCGCTGCGGCGGTGAGGCCGGACAGCAGGATTTTGGACAGTGTGTTCACAGGGTGCTCCTAAGTGGGAAATCGGGTGCGGCGGCTAACGCTAGCGGGACGGAATGTCGCGCAGGTCGTCAACGATGAATCGGCTCAATAATCCGGTGTAGAAAGTCTCGACGCTGGAGTTGCCAGAGTTGGTCAGCACCCCGGCCATCGTTTTCATGTTCTGCCAGTCGCCCTTGTACCCGCCTGGCATCAGCCCTTGGCGAGCCTGAGAGAAATGCAGCACCTCGGCGCCGGCTTTCTTGATCTTGACGAGGTAGTTGAAGTCGACACTGGCGAGGATGGTCTTGTCATCGACGATGGCCGTCATGAAACCGCCTTGGGTGTCTTGTATGCGCCGGGTATAGATGACATTCACATCCAGCAGGTAGTCGGCCTTGTCCTTGCTGCTGGCGTAGCGCTTGGCCTTGAGCAGGCGGTCGATCAGATCGACACCGAGTTGCTGGCGCACTTTGTCATCCGACAGGAAGCGTTCGTTCTTGCCCACCACCTCAACATCGAAGGTGTCGAGCCAGTAAGTTGCAGTCTTGGGGATGGTAACCGGCGTCGGTGAGATGTAGTAATCCGGCTTGGAAGCACAGCCCGCCATGAGGCAGGCCGCAAGAAATACGGCAAACAGGCGCATGTCTGAATTCGTCCCTGAAAAGTATCGTGCTTTAAACAATCGCGGCATTTTACGGAGTTAAAAGCCGTTCTCAAGTTGTTTTGACGCCCGAGCTGCGCCGTTTTACTGGCACTCACGCCCAAGTCCGTGGAGAAATGTCCTAAGACGTTGTCAGCAAAACAAAAACAATGATGGCTATTAGCCTGCATCGATCAAATAAAAAATGCATTCCCGTTCTGCATCATCCCCTACCACTGCGAAGAACATTTTTACCCTCGAAACGGTGTTCAAGGACAAGGACGGCAAGGAGTTAGGCCGCCCTGCTCAAGTGTTGATCACAATCGTCTTGGCCAACATGTCGCCCAATCGACGGCGCAACCCGAACAGCACAAAAAGACCGTCCAGCATACTGAACAGCAGCTTCGGAACATTACGCAGAAACGATTGAAACAGCGTGCAGTTCGTTGGATACGGGTAACCCACCACCGCCGTGCGGCACACCCGCTTACCCAGGCTCTGGCCTTTGGGCAAGGCATCGCAAAACAGAAAGTACGCGAAGGCTAAAAACATCAGCACATAGCGAATGCCATCGAAAAACAGCGGGCCCACCACCGAGCGCAAAGACAGATACACGTAGTCCAGGTTGCGGATCAAAAACAGCAGGAAAAACACCACGGCCATATCGATCAAATAGCCGAGCAGTCGCCTGAACGGGCTTGCGAGGTCCCAGGTTTCTGCCGCCGATGCTGAATCGTTCATAACGTGCTTATCCCCTGCCTTTGTCATAAATATCCGCCAGGCTGCGAACGCTCGTCAGGTTACCGGTCTGGATCACGATGGTCTTGGCGAACATGTCGCCCAGGCGTGTCCTCGATTCCATGAGGATCCACACCCAATCGATGACCACCAGTGCACCGGAGTTACGCGTGAACGACTGGGAAACGCTGCAACCCTTGAGGGTCTTGCGGTCAACCGTGGCAATGCTCAGCAGGCGCTTGCCCAGGCTCTGGCCGTTGGGGAGTGCATCGGCCAGCAGGAAGTAGGCAAAGCCCGCAAAAAACGCGCAGAGGAAACCGGCCTTGGGCGTCACCCCAGGGACATAGGCAGACAACGCCTCTGCGACATATTTGACGATGAAAAAGATCAGCACCGCGATGGCGCAGTCGATCATGCGTGCGGCCAGGCGACGGCCAATGCTGGCCAGGATTGTCGGGCGTTTAGGGGTGCTATTTGCGTCCATACAGGATTACTCCAACTTCAAAGTGATTGCGTCTATTCCGGGCGGGGGCAATTGCGCTCCCAGCCTTTTTCAATTGTGCCGCCGTACTTTTCACAGGACGCCCTTTCCAACAGAGCGTCCAAGGCATCGCGCCCAGGCTCAACCCATAGCAGACCGAGCAAGTAGGCCGCCGTGGCCGCGAGCACCAGTATCGCAGCCATCCGAGTCAGCATGAATCGAAGCGTTGCTGCGGTTGTGCGCGACCGCTCAAACACGAACGCGAACAACAGCCCAATGCCGCACCACAGGAAGCCTGCGACTGCCACGCCCAACGGCGTCGAACCAGGATCGAGGTAGGCCCAGGCCAGCATGAACCCCGTGGCGCTGGCGAGCATCACCAACAGGCACAGCCACTGGGCAACCCGACACCCGATGCTGAAAAAGCGCGCCGAGCGCATTTGAGCATTCACGGGAACGTCGTACCGATGCGTGCCCGCTCTTTGGAAAACCAGATGCCGATGACCTTACCGACCACCTCTTCAACGGCCACCTGCCCCATAAAGCGGCTGTCATTGCTGTTATTGCGGTTGTCACCCAGCAGGTAGACGTGCCCTGGCTCGACCTTGAGCGGAGCCAACTCCATCGACGCCGGCCCATTCACACGGTCTGCCGGCGCATGAAACAGGCCGAGGTTTTCACCGTTGCGGATCAGTTCGCCGTTGACGATGGCCAACGTATCTCCCCCGACACCCGCCACGCGCTTGATCGCCTCGGTGCCGTTCCAACGGTACACCACGACATCGCCGACCTTCGGCGCACCGGCCTTGAGGTCGGCGACAATGTAGTCGCCCACGGACACCGTCGGCGCCATCGAACCGGTCGGAATGTAGTAGTTCTTGAACCCCATCAGCGGCCCCCGCAGGACCTCCAACAGAATGAACGTGATCACGATCAACACGCCGACGTATAGCGCGTGGAACCGTTTGCGCGGCACGCCCGCCGGGCCGGTGTAGCGACGGGCCAACACTGCCGATACGATTGCCGAGCTGAGCTTGACCGCGATAATCCAGCCGAACAACACGTACAGCCCGATGGGCGAGGCGCTCAGACCGAACACGCCGAGCAGCACCACACCGCCGTACAACAGCGCAGCAACCGAAATGGCCCACTTGATACGGCCCACGTAGACAAGCCCCCAGCCGGCCACCAGGCAGGACATCAGGAAAGCTTGCAGGGAGAGTTTTACGGGTTTCATTGATCATCCTTAATAATGCAAGTACGCGCGTTGCGCATATTACTGTGCGGCGCGCCAATCCACGTAACCCTTGACCGCCGCTAACTGGCTCAAAATGAAGCTGGAAAAATCTTCGAACAAAACCGTTGCCCCATCCAGTTCAGGATCAATTTCTACGATTGCCCAATCGTTCTCTGCATCGAATGCATAAAGCACACCGCTCCCACTGCCGGCAAACACATACAGATGTCGGTAGGCATCGACCTCGCATTTCGCGATGGCGGCGTACTTCACTGGGCCGTCTTCGATGTAGAGCGCGCTGTCCAAGTCACCGAAGCCGAACTGCTCAAGAAACTCAAGATAGTCATCCGGCACACCGTCGCGGTGCGAAGCTTCGACGTCACTCAGTATTAAATCCCGGTCACTTATGCAGCTTCCGTAATCCCCTTCGTACGTAAGCGATCCACCAAGCACACCTACAATCAGGTACGGTTTCCGTTTACCGTGGCATTTCCGGTGAGCAGTTCCACGGTAACAACGCTTCGTAGTCTTCTGCCGTGGATGCATGCGGCAACCGCT